>JAUWBX010000249.1 GCA_030609625.1 Phycisphaerae bacterium | reverse complement strand
AAACCTTCGGCGATCTGATGAGCATCTCCCACGATGGCGACCGCGTAACAAAAGTAGTGGACGGAAAACGCATACCAACCGACAACAGTTATCCCGATGCAAGGATTGATGCCCTGATAAGCGACCTAAAATCAGCAGACTCCCGCCGTGTAAGCCAGGCTCGGCTGTGGCGTCAGAACGGTGGGTATAACGTCAGCCTGCCCGAAATAGATATGCTCGTTGACATTGCGATGGCAGCTCCGGGCGTCCTTGGCGCAGGCCTTGTCGGCGCCGGGATGGGCGGCAGCATTGTGGCCCTTGTCGAAGATAAACATGCCCGGCAGCTCATTGAAAATATGGCTGAACAATACTATCGCCCGCGCAATCTACAGGTGGAGGCGGAAGTCATTACCCCCGTCGGTGGTTTGTGCACGATGGATGTGTAAACTAATGGACGGAGCACATCAATTTGCCGGTTACCGTTGCGGAATAGGTGTTACTATTAATTCTTACTCGCTGTCGCCAAACCACGTTTTAAGAGTTTCCTTAGCCTTCTGTTTATGCTCCTCTTTAATGTGGGCTGCAACCATTGCAAGAGCTACAACTAAAACCCCAAGGTCATCTGCAAATCCAACAACCGGAACAACATCAGGAATGGCATCTACAGGACAAATAAAATAACCTAAAGCAGCGACAATGACCCCTTTTGCCCACTTCGGAGTGTCTTTATCTTGAAGACAATAAAACAGCATAAGAGCTTTCTCGATAACTTCCTTACCTGCCTTGAGAGCATATTTCTTAACTTTCTTCCAAAAACCTTCTTCAGAATATTCTTTGCTATATTCATTACTTTGACTTTCCGCCATTTTCATACTCCATTTAATTCCCGAAAGCAATGATGCAGCTTCGGCATCCATAAATATCTTACAGTTCTTATGCTCTTGCAGTATCGAGGCCGGACACATAGGTGTTACCTGCCCTTCCAATGCGTTCCTGACCGCCTCGGCTTTGCGCTTGTCCGGCACTGTAACAATCAAACACGCGCTTTTCATAATCTGCCGGATGCTCATCGATATCGCTCGCTGCGGCACCTGCTCTAATGTATCGAACCATCCTTCGCCCAACTGCTGATTTCTGCATCTGTCGTCTAATTCCACGATAATGAAAGGCACTTCGGTTTCAAAGTCCGCCGGCGGGTCGTTAAACGCCAAATGCCCGTTTTCTCCGATTCCTATCAATGCCGCGTCGATAGGGTGCGCTGCGATAACTGCGTTTACTCTTTGGCATTCGGCCTGTGGGTCGTCCGCATCGCCGTCAACAAAATGCACGGCCTTCAAGTCCGGCACCTTATCCACAAACCGCTCTTTCAAAAACTTTCTGAAACTGGCTGGGTGCCCCGGGCCTAAAGCTATGTACTCATCCAGGTGAAACATAGTTACTTTCGCCCAGTCGATTCGGCCCGTAGCCACTAAGTTTTTGAGCATCTCGATTTGGCTCGTCCCTGTGGCCAAGATAATATTCGCCCGGCCCTTATTTTCTATCACCTCTTTGATAATCTCCGCAGCGCCGGCCGCTGCCGCCGCTCCCATTTCTTGTTTTGTCTCGTAAATAAACTTTTCCATAATTTCTCTCTCATCTCAAATACAAATGTATTGGTGCTGTTTCTAAAAAGTAGTTGTCACATTTTGTCATTCCCGCGAAACCTGTCCTGAGCAGAGTCGAAGGAGCGGGAATCCAGACTAACGAATTCGCTCCTGGATACCTGCTTTCGCAGGTATGACAATGCAAATCAATCAGTTTGAGTAATCATAATAAATTTCAGAGGAACCGGCAAAAGATTTTCCTTGCCTTGTAAGCACTAAATCTTCTATAACATCTGGAAGTATTGCATCGGTAATAAATCGATATGTATTCCGTTGCACCTGAACTTTATTTTATTAGGGATTATAGTCAGATGACATACATCTGTCAGAAAATTAAGGGTGTTCCATACAGCAAACACAAAAGAAGAGGAAGGGTTTATGCCCCTGCGGAGTGGACACAAAAGATAATAGACCAGACGAAAGATTTACCGAAGGTCAAGGAAGCCTGCGTACTAAATGTAACTTTCCTATTGCCGCCTGACAAATTCCCTACAGATTTTCCCTATGGGCCAGATTTAGACAATCTACTCAAAAGGTTTTTAGATGCGTTGAATAAGACCATTTTTTGTGAAACACCTGGAACAGACTCTTGTGTAGTTTCATTGAACGTGATGAAAACGAAGGTCGAATTAGAGAATGTGGCAGGAGCACTTCTCGAAGTTCTACCTGTAAGTATTACCTAACTACATGTTCCGCATTACCTGCCCTTGCCGGCGTTAAGAAAAGCAGGGGAGTCTTGTTGTCGGGAGGGCTTACAATAACATTAACACACGATACGGAAAATGGAGGTAGATTATGGCAAATGTATGCAGATTTATTGCACTGGTGGTCGCTCTGAGCTGTTGTCATCCAGCTTTGGCACCGGCTAAGGAAGTTACTGTAGATTTTTCTACGGTTCTTAAGACACTCGATAAAAACCATCCCAGGTTGATGTTGAAGGACAAGGACCTGGAGCGTCTGAAAAGATTATATGCAAAAGATAAAGTTCTGCAGAAATGTTTGAGGGATGTTCTTGAGGATGCGGACGCCTGTGCTGAAAAGCGGATGCTTACTTACAGGAAGATTGGGCCGCGGCTTCTTCGTGTCAGCAGAGAATGTCTGCATCGAATTTACGCCCTCGGCCTTGCGTACAGATGGACGGGCGACCGGAAATACGCCGAGAAAGCGGTGGAAAACCTGCTGGCCGTCTGCGCGTTCAAGGACTGGAACCCGTCTCATTTTCTCGACACCGCTGAGATGTCCCACGCGGTCGGCCTCGGTTATGATTGGCTCTACTCTTATCTCGATGTCAAAACACGGGAAAAAATCAAGGCCGGCTTAATCAAAAACGGTCTGGAGCCGGGGCTGCGCGCCTACAAGAAGGCCTGGTGGAGTAAAAGCGAATTTAACTGGAACCAGGTCTGCAACGGCGGACTGCTCACCGGTGCCCTGGCTATTGCGGAATCCGACCCGGCGTACGCCGAGCAGATAATCCCTGCCGCCGTTCAGTCGTTGCCGCGTGCTCTGGCCAGCTACGGCCCCGATGGCGCGTGGGGGGAAGGGCCCGGTTACTGGAGTTATGCCACGCATTACACCGCTTACGGCCTGGCGGCGCTGCAAACCGCTTTGGGAACGGACTTCGGGCTGCTGCAAATCAAAGGCCTGGCGGAATCGGGAAATTTCCCGATATATACGACCGGCCCGACAGGGCTGTTTCTGAACCTTGCCGACTGCGGAGAGAAAAGCTCGAGGAGACCTATGCCGTGTATGTTCTGGCTCGCTCAGGTATATCGTAACCCGTTGTTCGCCGAGTCCGAGCACGCTGAGATTGCCAAACGCGACGCCAGGGCACAGCACGTAGTCTGGTATATGCCGGCTCCAGAGGGAAAACCTGTACCAAGAGACCTTGACTACTATTTCCGCGGCCATGTGGAGATAGCTGTGTTCCGCAGCGCCTGGAACGACCCGCAAGCTCTGTTTGTTGGTGTCAAGGCCGGCTACAACCAGGTCAATCACGGCCATCTCGATTTGGGTAACTTCGAGCTTGATGCCCTGGGCGTTCGATGGGCACGCGACCTCGGCTCGGAAAACTACAATCTGCCCGGTTATTGGGACGGAAAAAGAGGCGGCAGACGATGGAATTATTACCGCTTGAATTCGAAAAGCCATAGCGTCCCACTACTGGACGGCGAGGACCAGGACCCATTGGCAACATCGAAGTTCATCAAATTTGAGTCAAAAAAGTCTTCCGCTTTTGTCCTTGTTGACCTGACAAGCGCTTACAAAAAGTTTGCAAACAAGGTAACAAGAGGTATTGCAATTCTCGAGGATCGGCGGGCGGTTCTTGTGCAGGACGAGTTCGATATCGAAAAGACCTGTGAGCTTATCTGGGCTATGACAACGGATGCGAAAATCGATATAAAGGAAAAAGATACCGCAGTACTTACCCTTGGCGGCAGAAAGCTTATCGCACGCATCTTGTCACCTTCCGTCGCAGGGTTTTCGGTGGCCTCGGCCCAGCAGAAGCCGCCGCAGAAGACAAATAAGGGCGTCAGCCGACTTATAGTTCGATTGCCCAATGCTAAGGGCAGCGTGCGGGTGGCAATTTTGCTCTCGCCGGTGTGGAAAGCCGGGGAGGTAGTTACGAAGGTGCAGGTAAAGCCGTTGGAGCAATGGTGATGAGTATGATTATCAAATGAAATTAATACGCAGAAAGATATTATGAGGTGTCAAATGAAAAGTCCATCGGTCGTTATTTGCAGAGTTATTGTTATCAGCATATCAATGTTTGCAGTTGTATTTTCGGGCGGAGTTGTTCAAGGCGTTGAAAACAAAAAGCCACAGCTTTGTCAGGGAAATTATCATAGTGAGGAGGCTGCCAAAGAACAGCTCGCCAAGTTTGCCCGCAGCTACTCCAACCTGACTGAATGGAAGGTCCGGGCCGGGCGCATTCGTAAGGGTATTCTCCGTGGAGCGGAACTTTTGCCTATGCCCAAAAAGTGCGCTCTGAATCCTATCATACACAGCAAGCGCAGGTACAAGTACTACACGGTTGAGAACGTGGCGTTTGAAAGTCTGCCCGGTGTTTTTGTAACGGGAAATCTGTATCGCCCACGGCAGGGCAAGAGACCTTTTGCAGCGGTACTTTGTCCGCACGGGCATTTCAG
>JAUWBX010000185.1 GCA_030609625.1 Phycisphaerae bacterium | reverse complement strand
AATGACTAAGTTGCAGGGATTCTGGTTCCTGTTCTCATCACAGGTAAACTGGATGTAGGCACTCGTTACCAGCGAACCAGGCGGGATATTCACGCCGTTAAATCGCATGCCCACCATTTGGTTGCTGCTTTCCTCAACGAGTTCCAGGTCCGAACTGCTTAAGCTCATTGTTCCGCTGGAACTTTCCTCGGCATCGTCACTGAGCCGACTTACCGGAATGTCCCGTGACTCTGCATGAGCTGCACCGGTCAGGCCAAAGAGAATCCCCACTGCCACAATCGCGAACCATTTCTTTAGAAACATAAATCTACCCTTTCCTGGCTTATGGAAAACGAACTTCTTGCACCAGGCAAAGGGAATAGAGGGAATAGCCCTCCTCAACCTGGCGGCGTTTTGTACTCATTCAATAGGCATCGTACACAATTTTGGCATAAGAAGCAAGAGCTTTTTAGAAAAAGCCGGTTGTGTTGTAAAGATTTTTTGCCCGATACAAAAATAATTAAAAGTGCCTAATGTGAGCTAAAGCGAGCTAAAGCGAGCTAAAGTGAACTAAAATGAACTAAAATGAGTTTCAAACTTTAGGCACTTCCTTTTAACCAAACTCATGCTTGATTTGCCGTAGAAGGCACTGTATCATAGCTTGGCTCACCTGATGGCAGTTGCGGTGGCCAGGCTCGATTAAAAACCATATAAAGCATCGATAAACGGAAAATTAGCGTAGCTGAACAAAGCCGATTCAGGAAATCATATTAATGAGGAGTAAAATTATGAGTGATTTAAACCGACGAGAGTTTTTGGGGGTAAGTGCAGCAGGTGCCGGAGCAGTGTTATTAGGCACACAGTTAGGTAGTCATACCGTGATGGCCGGCGAACGTGACAAGTGGCCGCCAAGATTGCCCGCTGTAAAAATTTACAAGGTTTATATTGGCAGAACAGGTGGGATTTATTTGTCCAGGCCAAAAGAGGAAATTGCTAAGTTTGAGAAATACCTTGCCAACATGGAGCGCAGACTCGGCGACGTCAAGTTCGTGGGCGGCGAATTGGTTCCACCGGCTGAGGTGGACAAGGTGGTGGCCAAGCTGGGTGATGCCGATGGTGTTTTATTGTTTCATCTTTCCGGTCATGGCGGAGGTGCACCAAAAGCAGCGATGGACAAGATCATCAATACGGGAATACCCACGGCGGTTTTCTCCCAGCCTTTCAGTGGGCACGGGTGGATGTATTTTCCCCAGTGGCGAAAGGCCGGCAAGAAGGTCGTTCTGCTGCCAACCAGTGACTGGGGCGAGCTTGAGCAGATAGTCAAACTGATGCGTGTGGCGCCGCATCTGCGGCACACGCGTATCATCGTAGTGCGGGGACCACTGGGAACGGCCGCGGCTTGTTCCGCTGAGCAGGTCAAGAAACGCCTCGGCGCAGAGCTAATCCCAATCAGCGTCGAGCAAACCATGCAGGCCCACAAGGCCGTTGACATCAAGGCCGCAGAGGCCGAGGCAGAACGATATTGGATTAGCAAGGCCAAGAAGATTGTCGAGCCATCAAGGAAAGAGATAATCAACTCTGCACGTTTCTACTTAGCGACAAAGGAGCTTATGATTAAGGAACGGGCACAGGCCATCACGAGTTCAAATTGCATGGGTGGGCCAGCTAAAGCCTGCCTTACCTTCAGTAAGCTCAACGACCTGGGGCTGGTCGGGGCCTGTGAGGGAGATATGGACTCGACGCTGACAATGCTGATATTCAACTATGCGTTCGGGATTCCGGGATTCATTAGCGACCCTGTCTTCGATACCGCCAGCAATGCGCTGATACACTTCCACTGCACCTCGGCAACTAAGATGGACGGTCCGGCCGGTAAGCGCCTGCCCTTTACCATCCGGACCCAGAGTGACAGCGAGAGAGGTGTGTCACTGGAGGTGGAGAATCGCATCGGGCAAACGGTTACCTGCGCCAAGTTCATCAACCTTAATACTATGCTGATTTCCACAGGGAAAATCTTTAAGATTACCCACGACGAGCTCGGCTGCCGTACCCAGTTCTGGACCAGGGTCAACGATGCCGACAAGATGTTCCATAACTGGGGCGCCGACATACTAAAAGGTGGAACGATGACACTGCTCCACCGCGATGTCTTCTACGGCGACCATACGCAAAACATCAAGAAGCTGGGCGTCCTGATGGGGTTTAACGTTGTCGAGGAAGGATAAGTGCCGAAAGCGGATATTTGAATTCGCAGGAATGACAGATTATATTATATAAGATTATGACGCCGAAAATCCTGCTTGTAAATCCGCCCATTTATGACTTTGCTGCGTATGATTTTTGGCTCAAGCCATACGGCCTGCTGAGCGCCGCAGGAAACCTGCGCGGCAAGGCGGATTTTAAGCTCTTCGATTACCTGGACAGGACGCATCCTTTCGCAGCGAGAGAAAGGCAGCTCGAATCCGACCAGTGGGGTCGAGGCCGATTTTACTGCGAACGGGTCCCGAATCCTGCGTGTCTGGAAGCAATCCCACGATACTTTCGGCGATTTGGTTTGCCTCGCGGGATGTTCGTAGATCTTCTGACACAAAAGGGACCGTTCGATTTCGTTCTTGTCCAAACGATGATGACCTACTGGTATCAAGGCGTCAAGGAAGCTATTGAAGATGTTCGCAAAGTATGGCCGAAAGCGAAAATTGTGTTGGGCGGCAACTACGTGACACTTTGCGGCAGTCATGTACAAGGATTGGAAGCGGACTTTTCAGTGCAGGGGACAAATCTTAAGCCGCTCTGGGAATATTTGGGAATCAGCCCTGACCTGAACCAGCCGGCTTTGTGGGAGGCTTATGACAAACTAAACGTCGGTGTGCTGAAGCTGACTGAAGGCTGTCCCTTTAAATGCACTTACTGCTCGGTGCCTAATGTTTACAGCAAATTCAAAACGCGACCATTGGAACACTCTTTAGCTGAATTAGAATTATTGTGCCGGCTTGGGGTTGAGAATATCGCTTTCTATGATGACGCTCTGCTGTTCGAGGCAGAAAAGGTTTTTATTCCATTTTTGAATGAGGTTGTAAAGCGCAATATAAAAGTAAATTTCCACAGCCCAAATGCTCTTAACGCCCGCTTCGTTACGAGCCGGTTGGCTGAGCTTATGGTGCGGGCCGGCTTTAAGACCTTCTATTTAGGCTTTGAGAGTGCTTCTTCACAGTGGCAGAAACGCACCGGCTCAAAAGTCTTTTCCGATGAGCTTGCACAGGCTGTTCAGTACCTTATTTCCGCAGACGCTGAGCCTTCGAACATAACAGCATATCAAATCCTCGGACATCCTCACATTGATATCCAGCAGCTTGAGACCTCGATGCGTTTTGTTAATAGTCTGGGTATTCGCGGAATGTTGGCGGACTTTTCCCCGATCCCCGGAACGCCTGACGGCGAATACTGCCGGCGATGGGTCGATATGGATGAGCCGTTAATGCACAACAAGACCGCATTCCCAATTATCTTCCTCGGTTTCGACGAGACAAACCGCCTAAAAGACCTCCAGCGCAAACTCAATCGCGCACTGCCTGATATCCAGACTCATTGATTTCTCATCCCAAATCCTGTATCTTTGTATAGTTATGAGCACTCGAACTATACACATAAAGAGCTTTGGCTGGCCGTTGGTGCAAGTACAGCGAAGTGATTTTTGGGATTCTGAAGAGGTTGAGCGATTGGTGAGTAGAGGAATTGTGGAAAATTGCTTTTATGTACAAAACTTAGTCGTTAGTTTAGAGCATAAATGCAAAAAAGTTTTAGTATAATCAACATAAAAAAAGGGTTTTGTGATAACTAAGATGGATATTCGGGGACGACAGCAAATATGAATATTTTATACAAATATTGCGATCAATTGGGTACTGTAAAAATCCTGGAGTCGTTAGAATTAAAATTGCCGTATATTTCACAAGTCAACGACCCACTTGAATGTTTACCATTTATATATTGTCAAGATGATGAAGCTGCGATGGAAACACAATGTTTATGTACATTTAAACGCAATAATGTTCGCCCGCCAGTTGGCTGGAAACAAAAACTAGATGAACAAATTAGAACTGGCGAGTTTCAGAAAAAACTTACAGATGGTTTGCGAGAATATATATATAAAAAAAAGTATCTTGTTATCTGTCTCGCAAGAAGCAAGAAGTACTGTAATGTGGGCTCATTATGCTGATAAACATAAAGGAGCCGTAATCGGAATAGACTTTGATAGGATTCTCCCGAAATCTGCTATTAAAATGAATCGAGTGACTTATTCTGAACAACGTCCAAAGATGAATGTTTTGGATGATTCTGAAAGAGAAGAGAAATATCGAGAAAGATTAGTAACTAAATCGACTGAATGGACATACGAACGAGAATTTCGTGTGATATTTGATGGAGCCTATTTGATGGGCTTAGAGCAACAAGGGTTAGCACGTCTTAAAGACTTCAACGGCAAGAAAACCTGGTTTTTGCAACTGAATCCAGAATCGATAAGAGAAATTATTTTTGGTTTGTACACAGAAGAGGGTTTAAAGTTAGATATTAGAAAACTAATAGAACGAGCAGAATTACAACATGTAGAATTGTATCAAGCTGAAGAATCAGAAACTTATACCCTTAACTTAGTTGGTCAATATAAACGATGAATGTACGCGATCTTTTGAACCGTATGTTATGAAAATGCGAGATGCGAAAAAGTGAATAGACGAATTCAACGAACTGGTAAATATTTTGTGTATATCTTGCAGTGTTCAAATGGTACATATTATACCGGATACACAAATAATTTAGAGAATCGAATTAAAGAGCACAATAGCGGTAATGGGGCGAAATACCTGAGAGGAAAGTTGCCTGTAAAATTAGTTTATGCTAAGGAGTACCGCTACTACAAGAATGCCGTACATCGTGAAAGAAATATTAAGAAAATGACTCGTAAGCAAAAAGAGGAATTAGTCAGAATCTACAAGGAAAACAATAACCACAATCAAAAAGCTTCGGATGATTATTAAGGAGGTGTACAAATGCCAAGTGCAACAATTGAAGGCCCAAAAATAGAAGATGTTGAAATAAAAAGAGTGTTGGTCAAGGAAATTACAGACACTCTTGAAAAAGCCTACAAGCTTCCAAGACAGGTGTACGTAGTATTAATTAAAGAAAATCCACCTGAGAATGTTGGCTCCGGAGGCCAATTGATTCTTGATAAGAAAAAAACCTAATACAAAAACACATTCTAAGCTATCTACATCTGTTAGGTTTAAAACGAGAAAGCTGTGAAAAAAATCTATATTCTTAGCTTCGGGTGCCAGATGAACAAGCTGGACACGGCTCTGGTGACCTCTGCGCTTAAAGAGGCGGGCTTTACTCTGACCGAAAGCGTTAAAGAAACTGATGTTGTTTTGATAAATACCTGCTCAGTCCGCGAACACGCCGAACAGCGGGTCCTTTCGCATCTGGGACATCTAAAACAT
>JAUWBX010000140.1 GCA_030609625.1 Phycisphaerae bacterium | reverse complement strand
TTGAATCCATCTCAAAATTTTCACTTTTTCATAAATCAATGATAGTCCACGGTTTACGAGACGGGAATTTTTGCGAAATTGGCAGATAATGGCCTTTTGGGTTGTAGGGCAGTTGTAGGCGATGGGTTTTTGTTTGCGTTGGCGCCACGTAATGACCAGAAGAAGGCGGGGCATTACTGATAAAGGTACAAATCTTTGTGCCGGAAAGCATTCCTCCAAACGCGCCGATTGCGGAACGATTGGCCTGCACAATATATACCTCTTGGTTTTTATACCAAGTCAAGTTAATTATTGCGCCCCATTGTCATTCCCGCGAAAGCGGGAATCCAGTTTGCCGTAACATGCAGTGAGAATAATACCTTAACCGCCATTACACTAAGCGCACTTACTAAGTTGACTTGGTATTATTGCGGGTTTTTCTGGCTGCTGAAGAAGCTGCTGTATCCTCCGATTTGGGACCCCGCCTTGCGTGAACCCTCAGCATCTTTACCAGTGTCTTCAGCCAGCAGTGCACGATAATTTTTTACGACCTTCTTGTAAGCGTTGGCGTGTTCTTCAATTATCTCAGGCCGATAGTGCTTAAACCACGGCACTCCAAAAACGCGGCGGTTAATACCTTCGGCAACCGGCAGTGTTTCAATATACTGCTCAATTTTTACAGATTCATCCCGCCCCTCGGAGGGGTGGGATTCATTAAGGTAAGCAATCCGCGTTGGCCTACCGTGTCCATAGACATCCATCGTCGTAAAAAGTGGATGCAGGTGCAGGGGCTTATTGCAGCCGGGATTGCATATCGAGCCTTCAGCACGAACTGCTTCGCAGAATCTCAGCAATGAAAGACCTTCGAGCTCCTCCGTAACATACTTAAAAAGCGGAAAGTACCAGCCGCCCTTGGTAGTGTTCGTATCTTTTGGAGGCCGGGTAGGCCTGATTCCCGCGCTATCATCGAGCAGGTCGCAGAAGTAGTTCATTGCCCTATCGATTTCCGCCATTTGCTGGGGATATAATTCCAACTGCACAAGTCCGAAAGTGGAGCTTAACTGGTGCATACGATGCTTGAAACCGCCGCAGGGCAATCCGACAAAAGGCTTAAGCTCTTTTAGTGTAATCTCATCGTGACGTATATAGTGGCCGAACAAGATGGCACGTTCATATACCTTTCGGTCATCGGTAAATAATATACCTGCCTCACCGACGGCCAAAGATTTACCGGTCATCAGGGAAAAAGCCGCGACATCACCGAATGTGCCAATTTCTCTGCCATTGTATAAAGCGCCGTGAGCATGCGAGCAGTCCTCAAGGATTTTGAGATTGTGTTTGGCGGCGATTTCCATAATTGCATCCATATCGGCCGGCATACCTGCATAATGCACTACTATAATAGCTTTCGTTCGCGGAGTGATTCGGTGTTCGATATCTTTTGGGTCAATGCAAATAGTCTCAGGGTCAACGTCGGCAAAAACAGGCGTAGCGCCGAGCGAATAGGCCGGGGCGGCAGTGGCCCAATATGTAAGACTTGGTGCTATGACTTCATCGCCGGCTCCGATACCCAGGCCGTACATAGCACCCAAGATTGCGGCGGTTCCATTATGATAGGCCAGGCCGAATTTTCTACCAAGCATCCCTGCATACTTTTTCTCAAACTCCTTAGTTATTTCAAATCCGGACATCTGCCCGGCCCGCAAAACTTTCAAGACCGCCTGCTCATGCCGGTCGGTAACAATAGGCCATGTGAAAATGTCCCCCTGTTCCGACTTTACTGCCTTTTCACCACCCAACAGCGCTAACTTGCCTTTCGTCTGTCCTTCCGAGACCATATTGACCAATTCTCCTTCCGGTTTGGTTAAATAGTTAATTGGTTATCAGGAAAGTGCCTAAAGTTAAAAAGAATGAAAATGAATAATGAATATCTCCGCAGGACACCTGACGGTGGAACAAGGAATTTCGAATTTCGAAGTTTGCTATTGGTCATTCGATATTGGACATTCTTTTTTTATAACTTTAGTTCACTTTAGTCACTTTAGCTCACTTTAGGCACTTTAGTTCACTTATTCTACTCACCACTCACCAATTACCAGTCCTTTCATTGTTGCGCTAACTGCAGCGCAGTGGTGGTAATGTAATATTTAGCTATCATATTCGGCACCTCCCACTCCGGCAGCTTTCCATCTGCTAAGTATTGCAGGTACTTTTCGGTAACTATTCGAAAGTGGACCTCGTGCCCGATTCGATGCTCATCAGGTATCAGCACCTGCCAGGAGTTTGCCTGTCGTTTCAGTGTTAAGCCGGGGTACTTACTTTGCAGTTCGGCGAGTGCCTTTTTCAGAGATGCTGCCAGCTCCTCGGCACTGGCGCCTGGGGCCGGCTCCACGTAAAGCTCCGGCCGATAGTTCTGTTCTTTACCCTGCCGGATGATTACATTCGCTTTGCTGCCCCTGAACAACGAATGATGAGTATCTCCACCGCCTTGCGGCGCCTGGAAATTCCAGGTAACCGCCAACCTCACGTGCACGCCTTTCATTGCATAAATCATTTCTCCGTTGGCGTAATAGGCTAAGACTCCTTCGTTATTTAACTTGCCTTTCAAAAAGTCCGGAAAGTCCGGCGCTCTTGTTACCTTCTCGTACTGCTGCCGTGTGAGCATTGTTGGCCAATGCCGGGCCTTTTTCATCACGATGTCCTTTTGATAATCTATTGGCTCATCCGGCAAGCACGTCCACATCACCAGGTCTATCAGGTGCGTTGTTACGTCCACCAGCCCCTCGCCCTGCTGGGTAGTATCAAAGTACCAGGTCGGTCGTTTGATAGGTGTGCCGGAGACGTATTTGAAGAAATGGTGTACACTTTCCTTCACGACCGCCGGCTCATCTATGGAGCCTTCTTCCAATTGTCCGAACACATCCTTATTGAGCACTAACATTTTCTGTAAGATGCAGAGGATATTGAAACGTTCGGTCATAATATCGTAAAGCAATACCCCGTTTTTCTCTGCCGTGGCAAAGGCCCGCTCCAAAAGCTTGAAACCCTCCGCATCAATGCACATCGGCTTGTCGCAAAAAACATTAAGGCCGGCATCGACGGCGGACTTGATGTACTCAGTTTTTTTCTGGTTGTTACCGGACATAACAACGACGTTACCGGGCTTTTCAGTGAGCATCTTTTCGAGGTAGTCATCCCCTGTGTACACTTTTTCCTGCCAACCGGTGGGGTTCTCCGGGTGGGTGTTGAAACTCTCGATGCGCTTTAGATATTCCTGCACCTCGGGGCCGTCCGTGGCATAAACGTAAGCGACAGGAGAAACCTCGTCGTACATACTTTTCTGGACCAGTGCCGCATGATAATGTCCCGGATTGAGAATCATAAATTTAACCCGCCAGACGTACGGCGGGTTAACCTGGCGTTCAGCAGTGGCATCTTCGGTTTTTCCCTCCTCTTTCTCGGCACAGGAAAACAACACTGTCGATAGGCAAAGAGATAGAACGGATAAAATGATATTTTTCACCATAATCAAACTCCTTTTATAGTGGTGAGTGGAAAACCAATTAACTAATTAGTTCCTGTTGCCCAAAGCAAAAACCTACGATGTCACCCCTGCGAAAGCAGGGGTCCAGAGGGAAAAAGCTGGATTCCCGCTTCCGCGGGAATGACAAATACTGTTTCCGCAACAGTAACTAATTAACCATTTAACCAATTAACCAATTATCCAATAAACCACTCCAATCAGCAGTGCCACACCCGCCCATGCAGCAAGGAAGCCGAAAATACCAATCATAGTGGGCCTTGGTATTTCAAAATCAGGGTGGTCTATGAGCGTTTTTCGCTCAGCTGGTTCCACACCCGCTGGGAGCGTAAATGGCTTTGTCTCCGGTTCATCAGGGCCGATAGGCGTTCGCAAACAGGCATAAAATCGGTCAAGGTTTTCCTCTGGGACCCTCCTTGTAAACAAGCTGACCACAACCAGAACGAAAAAGCCGGCACTCAAATAAATAATCATCTGCCAGGGCAAATAGAGCTTATCCTGCCACAGCATAAACGCCGGCAGCTTGTCGGCAAAGTGTGCATTGAAATCCCAGGGGACAACGCCCAGGGGTTTTGTGCTGGTGAAAATAAATGCGCCCAAACTGGTTAGGGTTGCGGCCCAGGCGCCGGCTACCGTTGCTCGGCGCCAGTAAAGCCCAATCCAAAAGGCAATTCCCATAAGGGCTGATACCATCCAGTAGAATTCCAGGCCCTTTACGACGCTTTCCAGGTTGAAGGCAACAAAGATACCCAAGAACACGACCAGGGTGGATACGATACGGCCGATGAGGGTGTAGTGCTTATCGGTTTTACCGACCACAAAGAATTTTTTGTAGATGTTTTCGGTAAACAGAGCTGAAGCGACCACCATGAGCGAATCACAGGTGCTCATAACGGAAGCGAGCATAGATGCGATAAATAGGCCAATTAGACCTGGGCCGATGCGGGGCAAAAGGTCGCGCGCCATCTGGCCGTAAACGAGGTCCACGTTTTCAAGGTTGGCATCGGCATAGATAACCACCGCGCACAAGCCCGTCAGCATCCAGGCAATAGTACATATTCGTTTGCCGAATATTCCTACAGTAACACCAATTCTTCCCTCCATTTCCGTCTTACCTGCCGCACAGTTTGCCATGGTCTCAGGCATTGTTACCCAGCCTACAAGAGCGTTAAATGCAATAACCGCAATGAAAAAGAAGGTAATCTCGCCCGGGGCCACGAGGGAAAGCATAGCAGGGTCAGCGATTGACTCCCGCAGACCACTCATACCGCCGACTTCCATTAATGCAAACGGCAGAATCAGAAAAGACAGAACAACGGTCAGCAGCCCCTGGACAAAGTTGGTTGCGATAGCTGCACTGAGTCCGCCGGCAACACCGTAAATGACAAACATAACAGTCATCGATATGATAGCGAGATTGGAGCTTATAGCCCCACCGGAGACGGCCTCGACCATCGCCCCGGAGCCTTTCAGCATTACCCCGATGGCAACCAGAAGCGGCAATATTCCCATCGCCGCATATAGGCCGCTGACGCTGCGCCCATAACGAGCCTCAAAATAATCGCCCGTTGTTACAGCCCGCATTCGGCGAAAAAAAGGTGCGATCAGCCAAAAAAACGGCGTTACAAAAAGCCAGAGCCACTGGTACCAGATACCGGAGGCGCCGGCCCGGTAGGTCTTGGCGGCCACGCTGACCGCCTGGTCGGAATGGGTACCGGAGCCGAACATAAAAAAGGCCATCATTACTTTACCAAACTTCCGGTCGCCTATGAAGAAACTGGCGGCACTGCGGACCTTTTTTACCGCCCAAAGACCGATGAAAGTGATACCTACCAGGTAAGCGATAATGACTGCCCAGTCAATAAGTTCAAGACCTAACATTTATGTACCTCCCATATCGATTATCGGCGGCATTATAGAGCTTCAGAGATAACCCTGCAAGACTGAAAGTACTGGAGGGCAAATTTAACCGTGGCACGGCCATCTTGGCCGTGTTTTCACGGGCTGGAAGCCCGTGCCACCGGAAGCTATTTACTCAATCCCTTCACCGGTGTTCGTAAGCAGAATTTCAATAAAACAGCTTAGAATTATACTGAAGATTTGGTATTATTAGCAGAATATGATAAGAGAATCCGGTGACCCAGCCGGGCAACAATCTACAAAGAAATATGAGGAGTAACAAAATGAATCATCAAACCATCAGAGTTCTGCCTATCAAATCAGTAATTTTAATTTGGATAATGTTATTGTCTTTGACAGGCCCGGCCGGTCTGTCACATCTCAAGGCGGCTGAAGTACCCGGCACAACGGCAAATCCTGAGCAGGAGAAATGGAAAGCCGGCATCGCCACAACCGTTATAACGCCGGCCCAACCGATGTGGATGTCCGGCTACGCAGCGAGAACGAAGCCATCAGAGGGAAAGGTCCACGACCTGCACGCTAAGGCATTGGCTTTGCAAGATAATCAGGGCTCACGTTTCGTAATCGTCACGGTTGATTTGTTAGGTATTCCCCGCTCCTTACGCGACTGGCTTCAGAAACAAGTCCACAAACGCTACAAACTACACCCGGAACACCTGCTGCTAAACGCCTCCCACACGCATTGCGGTCCGGTTGTTAAGGAGATGGAGGATTCTATTTACGGGGATTCCTTTTACGGCCTGTCAACGGAGCAAATTCAACGAAGTCGGCAATACATGAAAACTTTGCAAAAG
>JAUWBX010000504.1 GCA_030609625.1 Phycisphaerae bacterium | reverse complement strand
TATCAAATGCTCGGAATGCGTTTCTATGATAAACTTATTTTTATTTTTACCCATTGCTGATTCAATAAACACATCCCCCAAATCAGACTGAAGGGCTGGATGCAAATGGATTTCAGGCTGTTCAATGGCAACGATCTGATTTTGATTCGCATACGCGCTAACCAGAACCGGCAAGACCTGACTTACCCCGATGCCGACATCCCGGTGACTCACCACCGTATTGGAGCGCCGGTCGATCAGGATTAATTCGTTGAGTCTATCGATGCCTGACTCACGAATAAGATCGCGCAGTTTCTCGACTTCTGCTTCCGGGTCTTTTATTACGGGCCAGGCTCCAGCGGAGGTATAACGTGATTCTTCCTCATACTCTATATCAAGTCCTTCTTCGTTCAACTGTTCAAGTCCATCAAGAAGCGGTCCCTCAAGCTGGTCGATTCCAACAAGATCACGAAGTATCAACTCATAAGGAGTCTGCAACCGATCCGGCGCAAACAACCATGCATTTACGAGCTTGCGCACCTCAGCATCTCGTCGAACCACATCCCAGGCATAACCGCCGCCGGCGAACCAATTCGGATCATGGCTCTGTGCAAAAGCCAGGTGTCTGGGAGGATATGACCTCAGTGGCCCCAGGTATTGGAGACACGTAAGTTCTTCCGCCACGGCCTGCCCAATGCCTTTTATCAGTTCGTCCAACGTTCGCGGAACGAAAAAACGCACTGCCGCGGCCAGGTCTTCGCGGCGGCGGCCACGGCTGACTGGAAATAATGATGCTTGCTTTCCTTCCAAATCGGCTTCTGAACGGATAAGACCTTTCGGAAGAAATTTTCCAATCATAGCAGTAACGTTTGGGACAATATCGGCAATCGCCTCATCGAGACCTTCATAGTCAGATGGATGAATCGACTCCGCAGTAGTGGATGTTTCGACAATAGCCTTCAGAACTTCACGGAATAGAGGCTGCTCATGGTCAAGTCGGTCGAGTTGCAGCTTGCCGTCCCGGCGCTTACTCATTTGAAGCAGTTGAGCATTGTCTGTTGTTATGGAATAGGACAACACTTCCGGATCTCCAGCCGGCACAAGGTTTCCGGTTGGGACTTTGATTATGATCTTTTTGCCGGTACGGGGGTCTATGCTCTCCTGCTCTTTTGTTTCTTCAATTTGTGGAATTCCTATCTCGATTGAAACCCTGACAGAACTGACGGGTGCAAGAATTTCGGCCAAGCGGCCTTTGAATCCTGCTGTGTCGAGTTCAGCGGACCACTCCATCCGGCGGTTAACTTCCCGACGATGTATATATTGGCGGAAACCGCCAAGATCCACCGCCTCGCCGCCGATGTTTGTGCGGTGGATGTCAAGATCGCCGGTTTCCATGGCATGCCGCGCAAGCACAATACTATGAATAATACTCGACTTGCCGGAGCTATTAGCGCCGTAAATCAGGGTCAAGGGCCGTATTGGGAGTTTTTGTGTTTCTGCGAAGGCCTTAAAATTACCAAGTTTTAGAGATGTTAACATTGCTCTATCTCCTCATACATTCGGGTGCTAAGTCCCAGAATAATTGAGCCACAGGGCAACGCCCTCTTGATGGATATCTGGTTGATACAGGCAGTGCTCTTTCAAGAATCTGATCAGTCCACCCTGCAAACTTTTTAGCTTCATCATTATATTTTTCTGGCATAGTTCCTTCAGAAAATTCTGCGTGGGTACGGAGGATATATGCGATTAAGTCAGCTAACTGGATCAAAAGAACTTTTTCAGAATCAACAAAGAAAGGTACATCTACTATCTGGTTCAGGGGAGTTGCTTTGTTGCTTTTTTCATAATATTCATGTGACCATTCTGGAGGAGAAAACACGAGATTGCTCAGGTATTTCTCATGCTTTACTTCGTGGTCGAAAATAAGTACTGTGTGGCCTTTTGTTTTTTTTTCTTTTTGGTGATGTTTTTGTAATGTTATGAGTGAATGAAATGCTGCAGTACTCCAAAGCGATTGAAGATCATTTAACATGTCGTTGTTTGATCTTAATTCATTATATTTTTCCTTATGAATGGTACTGAATGTAACATTATGTTTACGTTTTTTTATCCATTTAATAACAGCGTTAATAATTGTTGATCGTTGTTTTCCATCAAGCCCTCTCCATGG
>JAUWBX010000497.1 GCA_030609625.1 Phycisphaerae bacterium | reverse complement strand
TGAGGGCCTTCTCTGCACATTGTTGTGCGTGAAAGGCCGCCCCCCAGTACACAGGTTTCGAATCGCTCATAATGAGCTCCGCCAATCGCAGGTCGTCATCGGCGCGCATAATCCACTGCAGGGTCATCTCGAGCTTAGGTTCCATAGACAATCCTGCCATCACAAAGAGCTTCATTCATTATGGTGTTCTTCACCTGGCCATACCTATTGAACTGTTTTTCGGTACAGACAATCAAATCCAGTGGGATTTGAAGTCCCCAGAGACTTTTCCTTCCTTCAAGGGTGATTTCCCGCGTCGATTTATCTGTGTCGTGCACCACAACCAGCAAATCGACATCGCTGTCGTCGGCGGCGTTACCCGCAGCGTGTGAGCCAAAAAGATAAATCCTCTCCGGGTGTATTGACTCGGCTAATCGCTTAGTAATTTCATCGAGCAATTCTGTAGAAATCTCTTTCATAAATACACGTCTCTTACTGAATTCTTTTCCGGTCGAAATCGAGAATTTCTGTAATCGGCCTCATTCCTGCGGCAGTTTAGCTAAGTCTGCGTCGGAGCCGGCCACCATTAGAATGTCGTCCTGATAGATGACGGTATTGGGCATAGGAACGTTTATAATCTTGCTCTTCTCGCTTTTTTTGCTTTTGCCGTGTTCACCCCGCTTAATCAAAACCAGGTTCACGTTATATTTCTGTCGCAGTTGCAAATCCATAACCGTCTTGCCATCGAAGCTGGCCGGTGCCTTTATCCGAGCTAAGCTGTAGCCGGGCGTGAAGTCTATTTTTTCTCCGATTTGTGGTGCGATAAGTTTATACGCCCATCGCTGAGCCGATTCGATTTCAGGATAGATAACCTCTGTTGCGCCTACTTTGGAAAAGACTTCGCCTGCAATCAAATCTTCTGCTCTTGCATATATTTGCTTTACTCCCATTTGCCGCAGGTTCACGACCGTAAGAACCGCAGCCTCAAAACCACCTCCTGTGCCTTGTCCTATACCGATGATAGCAACGTCAACCTTATCAACGCCCTGTGCTTTAAGCGCCTCTTCATCGGTGCCATCGAGCCTGACAGCGTGGCTTACCTGGTCTCGAATCAGCTCTATTGCCTCTCTGTTTTTGTCAATTGCGATGACCTCCGCTCCGCTCATCGCAAGGGCAATGGCCAATTTCGTGCCGAACCGTCCCAATCCTATCACAGCAAACCGTTTCATAATTCGTTCCTCGCATTTCGTATTGCGTTAACTCACCAATCACCAATCACCACTCACCAATTACCAATTTACCCGACAATTATCGCCTCATCCGGATAATTATATCGAACCGGTTTTAAGTTAAACGTAAGTGCCGCCAACAATGTCAAAGGTCCGAGTCTGCCGATAAGCATCGTTGCAATAATAATCAATTTGCCGGCTGTTGTCAAAGAAGGTGTTATGCCGGTCGTCAGGCCCACCGTTCCCAGAGCAGAACTTGCCTCGAACATAATATCTGACATAGTAGAGCCGTTTGAATTCTCTGTAATACTCAGTGCTAACGTAGCAACAAACAAAACCGCCACAAAGAGCAGTGTTACAGTTATTGCTCTGCCGACGACGACTATCCGAACTGACCGCTTGAACATTTCAACTTCCTGACGCTTTCGCAGCGCCGCGACAGCGGTCATTATTACCACAGCTAATGTTACAGTCTTGATACCACCTGCCGTAGAGCCGGGTGAGCCGCCGATGAACATCAGTAAAATCAAAACGAACCTGCTCGACGCCGACATCGCCGAGATATCGACTGTGTTGAAACCCGCCGTCCTGGCTGTAATCGATTGAAACAATGCACCAGGAACGCTGGTTTTTTCAGCAGGATTGCTTCCACTCGCATAGCGCTCGAACAAAAGTAGAGCTAACATTCCCAAAACTATAAGGCAGGCGCTTACACTAAGAACTATCTTGGTCTGCAGCCGCAACCTTTTTGGTGTTTCCATCGAAAGCCGGTAGCGTTTGTAGAACAACTTCTTAAAGAACCGTTTTATTCTGTCAGCCAAAGTATTGACAAGGTCGTAAAGCACACCGAAACCAAGTCCGCCTAAGATTATCAGCGGACAAACTACTACATACACACTCCAGCTTCTGTTATAGCTGACAAAACTGTCACCAAACAAACTAAAGCCCGCGTTACAAAAAGCGCTGACCGAGTGAAAGATACTGTAGAACCATTGATTAGCAGCTCGCCCGGGCACATCGTCCCACATCCCGAAAAGGCTGACTGTGCCGACCGCCTCGATAAACACCGTTCCGATGAAGATAAAAGCTATCATGTTGCCTATCCGGCTGAGTGTGCGGGCACTTAGCAGGTCCTGCATTGCCGCCGATTCAC
>JAUWBX010000351.1 GCA_030609625.1 Phycisphaerae bacterium | reverse complement strand
GTTGATTTGACACCGACGCTGTTAGGGCTGTTAGGTTTTGAAACAGAAACAGTTGGTTTTGACGGCGTTAATGCGCTCGGTTCTATTCCCCAAGGCCGTAAGGTCTATTTTTCCGGCTGGATGCAGGAAGGACCTGCGGGTTTTGTACAAGGTGAGCGTAAGTTCATATATAATCCGGCGGACAGAACGGTCTGCGTCTATGATATTGGCACAGACCCGCTTGAATTGGTCAGGATAGAACCGCCTGAACAGCAGGTCCAGAAGATTGCCGATGAGATTGTCGCGTGGCGGAAGGGCACAATTTTTCAACTCGACCAGCAGAGAAGCGGCAAGAAGGTGCTCTTTGACCGCTGGCTTTGTCGTTGGACAAACCGCGTTTGTTCTGCCAGGTATCAGCCAAAAGAGGACAGCGGTGCCAAAGCCCAAGAGTATGATTAGTTCCGGGTTTAGTGAAATTGTTCATTTTATTCACCCTATGTTGTTTTTTATAAACACCAGATAAATCCCCTCATCACTTAGTGTCTTATTGTCCTATGCGTGTAAAGATGGGCTGGGTGGGCATATTAAGTGTTGATAAAAAACAACATGCCGTTAAAATACAACATTCTCTTATCTCATAGTTAGAATGACATTCGTAAGCGCAACTATTTTTACTGCAAGGTGTTAGCGTAGATTAGGGGTGGGCCCCTGCCTTAATTTTTTGCAGTTGGCATATTTTTTGCGGTTCAAGTTAGTTTGTCCTCTTTTGATAGCTATATTGGGCGGACGGCCTAAAAATATATCAAAGGAGGATCTGTCCGCCCGATTTTAGTTTTAGATAGGTGCAAAATCGGCACAGACGGTTTTGTCAATAATTTTTCGTTTAGCGGGGTCGCTCCGGAGGAGGGTCGGCTCCGCGTTTTTTTTGCGCGAAGGTCGTTCAAATATTTAGCGCAAATACAATCCATATAAACCTGTTAGAAGACTCTCTGGCATTCCCGGCTGTTTCGTGTAATTTTTGGCTACTCAATATCCGTCCCATGTCGTATAATCAGGGGCGTTATGGAGCGTGCGGCTTATAGAATTATCGATGCCAATTTTAATCGTTCCCGTGAAGCGATTCGTGTAATAGAGGAATTTTGCAGATTCGCTTTGAATTCGGGGCCGCTTACCGAGCGAGCCAGGCAGATTCGGCACGAGCTTTCATCAGCCATCGGCAGGCTCAATGCCGGTCGGCTTATCTCAAGCAGAGATACCTTGGGCGATGTCGGCGTTGGCAAGACAGTTGATGGGCAGCTTGTACGCGGCGAGCTGAGGGATTGTTTTACTGCCGGCTGTAAACGTCTAACCGAGGCATTGCGGGTGCTTGCCGAGATGACCCAGACGCAAGACCGGTCCGTAGCCGAGACGATCGAAAACTTGCGATACACTGCTTATACACTCGAGAAAGATATTACCCTTTTCAGTGATGCTTTTGAGAAATTCAAGGGCGTCAGGCTGTACGTGATAATTACTAACAACCTGCCGGCGGAGATTATTTCTTTGACTTGCAAGTGCGCAACCGGCGGTGCCGATTGCATCCAACTGCGTGCGAAGGCCGTCGAGGACGACAAACTTTTTGCTGTTGCTGTCGAATTTGTACGGATATGTAAGGACGCCGGCGTACTTAGCATAATAAATGACCGGGTTGATATGGCGGTTGCTGCAGGTGCCGACGGCGTTCATCTTGGCCAGAATGATTTGCCCATCGAGCAGGCCCGCAAGCTCCAGTTGGCTCCGCTGATTATCGGCAAAAGTACACACTCGCCCAGGCAGTTACGTGCCGCCTGCGAGGAGCGGCCCACATACGCTGCTCTGGGGCCGGTCTTTGCCACCGAGACGAAACCGACTGCTGAGGCGGTCGGCTTGGACTATGTCAGGCAGGCAACAGGGATACTTGCCGATACCGGTATTGGTAATGTGGCTATAGGCGGTATCACGCTGGATAATGTCGAGGATATTTTGAAAGCTGGTGCCAAAGCGATTGCGGTTTGTGCTGCGGTAACGAAAGCCGGTGACCCGGAAGCGGCCTGTGGGGCGATGAAAGAGAAGATTATGGCATTCAAGCATGGTGACGGGTAAATGGTAAGAGGTAAGGTATGGTTATAATGCGCAGAGTTATTTGTCTGTTAATATTGTTATGTGTGTTTTGTGCATCTCTTTCAGCGAAAAGCGAGCTGCCTGAAAAACCACCTGGAAGGTTTTTTCCGTTACAGGCAAGGGAGCATAAAGATGCTGATTCATTCAAATATGGCCAGCCGATTGTTGGCACGACGTATTTCTATTGGTATGACATCGACACAAAGAGTCATATTATCAACCGTAACGGGACGGACGCTTTGACAACTCACCCGGCGGATATGAACGACATCAGCTACAAGTGGGCTTCCTGGCATAGAACAGAATTGAAAGATATGATTGCAGCCGGTATTGATTTCCTGATGCCGGTTTTCTGGGGCGTCCCGGGAAAGTATGACGGCTGGAGCTTTGCAGGGCTGCCGCCGTTAGTAGAGGCGCATAGTGCTTTACAGAAGGATGGTCTGCGCCCGCCTGCGATTGCTTTGTTTTATGATACGTCGATACTCAAACATAACGGATTCTATAAAGGCGGGACGAACTATCACGTCGATTTGACAACGGATTTTGGAAAGGATTGGTTTTATACGCCGATACGCGATTTTTTTAGCCTCATCCCCCCCTCGAAATGGGCGCGTGTTGGCGGCAGGCCGCTTGTTTTTCTGTACGCGGCGGCCTTTGCCAAACAACAGGACCCGGAACAGTTTGATTACGTAAGGCGCAGGTTCAGGAAGGATTTCGGCTTAGAGCCGTTCATTGTAAAATCGTCCCAGTGGCAAGGCCAGGCTGATGCGACGTACTCCTGGGGTGGCGCGGTAAGCGGACCGCTAATTTACAAACAGGTCGTTTCTTTAGGCCCGGGATACGACCACAGTGCGGTGCCGGGCAGAACGCCGCTGGTGGTTGAAAGGCACGACGGCCAGACCTATATTGAGCGATGGTTAAAGGTGCTGCAATTGAATCCGGAGCACAGGCCCTGGATGGCGCACGTCGAGACGTGGAACGAATGGCACGAGGGGACAGATGTGGCACACAGCCGAGAGTACGGCCGAAGCTATATTGTGCTGACAGGTCTTTTTGCAGATATGTGGCGGGCAAAGACGAACCTCAGGATTGGCGCGGGGTATGCAGGTGCCAACACGGTTATCTGGGGGCCGGGCCGGCCAAAGGGACTGGGTCTTCGTCAAAGCAGCGGCGACGGTGTGTGGAAGATGAAGAAATTCGGAGACATCGAAGCGATTGTTTCCGAGCCGAATCCGCACTTGAGTAAAAGCCGTTACCTTTATTTTAATGTGGACGACGCCTTCGCTTACGAACTGTTCGGCCAGACAGTATCGGTGTCCGTTACCTACCGGGACGCGGGATGCACATCCTTTCGGCTGGAGTACGACAATGCGAATCCCAAAATAGGTTTGTTTGAAGGTGCTTTTCGCGCGGTCGGAGACGTTTCGATTGGCGAAACTAAGGAGTGGAAAACGGCTGAATTTACGCTTCTGCAATGTCGTTTTATGAATCGGTGCAACGGTACCGACTTTCGTATAGTTATTCTCGGCGGTGATTTGGCACTTGCAGTAAGCAAGGTAGGAATCGTGAGAGCAAAATAATATATTGAACATTAAGATATTGATGGTGGGGTAAAACCCCACCCTGCGGAGTTCAGGGAGACAGAGAGAATGATTGAATCGAGACGTTTGAAATGTATTGCTGTTGGGTTGGTTTTATTGACGGCTTTGAAGTGTCAATCTCAATCGTTGTGGGGTTTGGCGAATGAGAATAAGGGGCTG
>JAUWBX010000168.1 GCA_030609625.1 Phycisphaerae bacterium | reverse complement strand
GGGCATTACCGTCAATTACAGTCTGCTCGTCGGTGCTCAAGTACACGTTGTGCTCAACCGCTTCTCTTCCCGCTCTGAAACCGAGGGTCACATCCACACCCACATCTGTTGTGCCCGAATCCGGGCTTGGCTCTCTTGCATGCACAGGTATAGTGAAGAATCGCACCTCGCTCAGACCATATTGCTTAAAGATGCCTCCCCAGTTGCTGTTAGCTGTGAGCCTGACGTACTTTGCTGCTACGCTGCCAAAATCAACAGTGGTGTTGTGTGCATAGTCGAGCGTTCCGGTCGCCCGGACAAACTCATGAGTAGTACCCAATGTCGTATAGTCGGTGCCGTTGGTCGAATACTCGATAGTAACATCCTTGAGCCCAAAACCGAGAACAGGCTCCATCACTTGATTAGCGTTCCATACCCACATCTCATACAGTTTGTGAACCTTGTCGAGTTCATATTCGATCCAGGCCCCGTTCGGTTCATCGCCGCTAAGCCACATATCCGCCGGTTCCATCGAGTGCAGGTCATTAACATCCAGTCCTGAACCGTTGATGGTATTTTCAGGGCCCGCATCCGCCTGGTGTGTGCTGGAAGCCGTGGCGGTTATGTTCTCACCAGCAATAGGATAAGCAAATGGCTCAGTCGTAAAGCTCCAGACATCGCCTATCCACGGACTGTCGGGGTTGGCGTTATTGACCTCATCGACGCGCCAGTAGTAAATCGTGTTGAAATCAAGGCGTTGGGGCCGAGTATAGCTGCCGGCACTCTGGGTGATAGCGCCAATGCCGTCATTGACGTTGTTGAAGCTCTCACTAAGATAGACTTTGTGCCCATTGATTGCCGGTACGAAAACTCCCGGCGTCCAGCTAAGGACTACATCCCGGGGCACATCTGTTGCCGCATCAGCCGGACTTGGGGTAGAAGCCAGACCAGGTGGTGGGCCTTTCATCACCTCTTCAATCTCTTCCGGCGTCAGCGCCCGCGTGTATATCCGGACGTCGTCCAACATCCCATTAATGGACTCGGACGCAGTACTTAGTCTTACACCAGAAGTATCGGCTAAAACACCACCAGGTGCCTGGCTGGCAATTTCCACGCCGTCGTAATACAGGCGCTGGGTGAGCCCATCCCAGGTGCCCGCAACATGGTGCCACTGCCTTTCCCTAAGGACATCGCTGACCCGCAGGTGCTGGAGACTGCCGCCCGTCTTGATGTAGAAGTGCAGTCGGCCATCTGACTCCTTGCGAATCACCGCGACTTCCGAACTTACCGTTACGTATCGCTCTTGATTCCCTATTACGAACGCCTCGTGCCACACCCAGACGCATACCGTGATAGCGTTGTTACTATAGTTAAAACCATCTAGCCGTCCTTCCCCCTCACCGCGGAAGTGTACTGCACCTCCGAACAACCCATTTTCCCACCTGCTATTCTGCAGCGGTATATCGAATCCATTGCCTGAAGAATCAATAGCAGTATTGCCGGAACCCTCATTCAACTTCCACCAGCCGACAAGATCCGGGTCAGCAGCTTTTGCCACGCTCGTTAGGACCAGGCCCAGCACCAAAACAAAAGAAAGTAAATAGATCAATCCACCGCAGCGGATCTTCGATTTCTTAGACATAATAGTCTTCCCTCAAAAAAGTTAAAATAATTGTGAATTATACTTTGGCCACACACCAAAACAGAAGTTTACCCGCCTATGGCGGGACAGAAGACAGAATACAGAATGCAGTCCTGGGGACTCCTTACGGAGAACAATTTTCAATTCTGACCCCTCGACTGTGCTCGGGGCAGGCTTCTGACCTCTGATTTCTGACCTCTCGTTGTGTGCCTGTCTCAAACACCTGTGCCTGCGAAACCGACAAGTGCAGGCAACTTCAACAAAACGACCGATTCATCCTTCGTAGTAAGACTACTACGGAGAACGGATAATAATTTTCACACTAACTACATTCTATCTATGTCTGCCCAGGACAACTTTTTATGACTTGGTACTACCTCCTTCCTTAAAAAAGCCCAAAAATAAGCTGTTAATTAGTTCCTGTTGCGGAAACAGTATTTGTCATTCCCGCGGAAGCGGGAATCCAGCTTTTTCGCTCTGGACCCCTGCTTCCGCAGGGGTGACATCGTAGGTTTTTGCTTTCCGCAACAGGTACTAATTAAGATGTAAAAAATCTTGACTACGAAGCACCTGTACTCTCGTTACCGCAGGTGCGAGCACTAAGCCCCCCTTCCCGGCTCTGTGCCTCACATAATACACAAAAACTCCTCTCTACCGAAAAACCACAAAGATTTCACACGCCAGAGGGCAAATAAACCACAGGCACTACTAAATATACTAAATTGCCTATATTACCGTCAAGGGAAAAAGTTGCTTTTGAGGGAAATTATGCAGGTTTTTTTTCGATAAGATTGCGCAAAACTGTGGATTTTGATAATACCATCCGACCGATATTCTGCCGTGAAACAGTTTAGGATACAGGATAATAGAGGAGAGTTTAGCTGCAAATTAGCTGGAAGTTACGAAAAAGCTACAGGTTATTCTTTGAAGGCTCAAAGATTCTGACCGTGTTTTTACCTGCCTGCTTGGCTGCATACAGAGCCTGGTCGGAACGGCTTGTAATATCCTCAGGGCTGGCTTCAGCATCATACAGACCAAGCCCTACACTAATCGATAGTGCTATCTGCTCTTTGTCGCAGGCCATCGGAATCCTCGAAACGGCGTCAACCATACGCTTTGCAACAACACTGGCATCGATGAGCGAGGTATTAAGCAAAATGACTGCAAACTCATCGCCGCCGTACCGTGCTGCTGTGTCGATTTGCCGGATGCACTCCTTTATTCTTTTGCTAATTTCCTTTATGACCTTGTCGCCGGCCCGGTGTCCGTAGTCATCATTTATCTTCTTGAGATTGTCAACATCGACCATAATGAGGGAGATTTTCCCACCATATCGGCGTGACCGCCAAAGTTCCTTTTCGAGGATTTCGTAAAACGTTCTGTGATTCACAAGACCAGTCAGGCCGTCTGTTGCAGCCTGTCGCTGTATTTTCTCAAACAGCTTTATGTTGCCGATTGAGGCACCGACCAACTGGCTGAATAGCTCTATCAACGCGATGTCCCCTGACTCAAAATGGTTGCCCTCTATCTTATCCGCCAAATTAAGCACCCCAACCACTCTGCCCTGGCAAATAAGAGGAACGATAGCACAGTTGTTGGTCTTATAATTTTCAGCAAAGGCTCGCTGTGATTTTTTAATTATAGGCTTTTTATGGGTGTCTATATTCGGTACCAATATCAGCTCTTTACTTCTTATAGCCATAACCATAAGGGGCGTCGGGGTTTGATTCAGCGAGACTATTTTATTTATGAGAAACGGATGGTTGTGCTTATGCAGGTGCAAAATATTATTCGTTTCATCGAGTATATACAGCGAAGCAAACCTTACACGAACCAATTTGGGGATGCTTTTAATGCAAACATCAGCTATTCGTTCAATGTCGAGGCAGTTTATCCGCCGAGCCAGAGGAGTTACCTGCTCAAGCAGGGAAATGTTGATATCAGGGTTGTTAGCAGTATTTCCAGAGCTTTTATTGGTACTACGCATAGTCCAAAATGACCTCACTTTGGCATATTCGTTTTATGCAATTTCGTGTAACACCACGTGTTCAGTTACCCTTGTATCGGATATTTTTGCGACGGTGTTTGGGAAAAAACGCCGACTAAATGCTGATTGAACCTGAGCCTTTGAGCCGGAAACGCCCATCAGCAACATCCTGCAAGAGATTCCAGGAAAACTTTAGAACAAACGAGAAATACGATGCCGGTCCTCTATATGCGGGTGTCTGGTAGAGCACCACCTGGAATAAAAAGCGGCCAAATTTTTTTAAAAAAATTAAAAAAAAGTTGACATCCGATAAAATAAGTTTTACATTTTGCAAAACGTAAAATATGTTTTCCTTGCCTTTTAGTGTAAAACCGTCTATGGTTCGACACGAGTTAATAAGCTGGAGCACAAGCAAATAACCAAAACCGACTAATCTAAAACCAGAAATGAAACAAAGTATCCGTTCAAAAAGTATGGTTGTGCATCTTACCGGCAACCCATTGTGGCTCAGTGATTATCTCAAAACACAATTTATCATTCTCAGGGCTTCGGCTAATTCAGGGCAGGCTCTTTTCGCTCAGGGTGACATTTTTGAGATATTTTCTTAGTCTATCAATTACGGCAGAATAAATTACGCTTTGAGAAAACAGTTTTTAGCTATGCAGCCAGAAGTCAAAAATGACATCTTGCAGATACCTGCCAAGCTCTATCGAATCGGTGAATTAGTCAGCTATACCCCCTTTTCACGACAAACAATTCATAACTACACGATAATGGGACTTATCCGCGAGGCAAAATGGACCGATGGCGGGCACCGACTGTACGATGAATCAGTGTTCGAGAGATTATCAAAAATCATGCAACTTAAGAAAACAAAAACGCTTTCAGAAATACGACAGATTTTAGGCAAGAAATAAGGCTTCAAGGAAGAAATGGAAGTATCAAGGATGAGAAATTCAGTTTCGCCCGTTACAAACTATCTTTCCTGCTTCCTTTCCCTCTCTTCGGCCAAACCCCCAAAACGTATGAGGCAACAGGAAGGATTACGTATGAACCTAACGTCGCTGATAACGGATAATATTACTGAAATACTGGTTAAGATAATTGAGTTCACGCACACTCGACAAAAAATCCTTATCCAAAACATAACCAACGTGAACAATCCCTGGTTTGTACCTAAAGAGCTGGCGGTGAACGAGTTTTCCGGCTTGCTGAACAATGCAATCAACGAGCATATCCGAAACCAGCGGCTTCTGCTGCGCGACACTGAAAACATCAAATTCGGCGTTAAGGGGAGCTTCGAGGTTAAACCGATGGTCGATAAGCACAGCAAAGAGCTTCTTGAAGAAAATCGAGATGAATATCTCGAACTGCAGATAATCAAGCTTTTGGAAAATTCGCTTAACCAAAGAGTCGCAGCAGAATTGCTCAGACAAAAGCAGAAAACGGTATCAACTGATTATTGTTAACTGGTTCTTCTAAAGTTATCGGCCAAAAAGCCGATAAGAAATTTGAGATGGTCTCTTTGTTCGACCGTACAGAGGTGGAACACACTGACAAGAGAAAAATGTTGTTGTTTATAGGACCCAAAGCATAGCTCTGCAAAATCTACTAAAATTATAAAATCCGGGTTCCCGCAAAGCGGGGTATCTTTCAAGGAGGAATCCTGTGAAAACCAAGCAAGAACTCAGCATTGACCAAATATGGGAGCAGTTCCACAAAACCCACGAAGATTATTTCCGCAACCTGCTTATGGAACACTACAGGATCCTGGTAAAATATTGCGCTGAGCGGCTGCACAACAAATTACCCGACAAAGTCGAAGTGGACGACCTCATCAGTGCCGGCATTTTTGGACTGATAGACGCTATAGATGCTTTCGACCCGGAGCGAGGTGTGAAGTTCGAGACATACTGCTCGCCTCGTATAAGAGGTTCCATTCTTGATGAGCTTCGCAGTATGGATTGGGTGCCGCGATTAGTCCGTGCCCGGGCACACCAATTGGCAAAAGCCACACATTCGCTCGAGATAGATTTTGGCCGCAAACCCACAGAAAAGGAAATCGCTGAAGAGCTGGATATGAATATGGATGAGTTTAACAGACTCCGGCGGGATGCCAATGCGGTCAGCCTCGTATCG
>JAUWBX010000009.1 GCA_030609625.1 Phycisphaerae bacterium | reverse complement strand
GAGTGGGTCTTGTGCCCGACAAAAATTCTGCACTGCGCGACGGCGTTTATATGATCGCTGGTTCCGGGAAAGCCCTCTACAATTTTGCAATTTTCTTTTTTTTCAACGCTGTTCATCACAGCTTCAATACAGGCCCGGTCTGTGCCTTGCAGTTCCATCGGGAAAAAACGCACCTTATATCCGGCCTCTATGGCGTGGTCAACTAACGATGCGAAATAGCGCTGGTGTTCTTCGTGTTCTTTGAGCTGGTTAGCACGTGTATGTACATAGACGGCAACTCCCATTACTTCTGCGCGCTCACTGGGCATGGTTCGTGATTTCACAATGTCGCACAGGCCGAATACAGATTCGCGTGTCTTCGATACATGCTCTAAAGAAACTCCCGTTTTTTTTATTTGGTCTGCCGAGGCCTCGTCGCGGATAAATATTTGGCAGGCACCGGAAAGTATTTTTTGCACCATCAATCTGCTCTTCGGTAACTTAAAGCTGAATGGCCCGATAGATTGCGACCAGAGTACCAAGGGCTTATCGTAAAGCAAGGCTGCCGCCATATCGAATATTTGCGGAGTAACCGCATCGGGCACGAACATAGTCGTTACGTGATGACCTCCGGTACTGAGGACCATATCAGCGTCCTTAACAGCTTCGGCGAATTGCTTATTGACGAGGAACCGAAGATACCACGGGCGTTTGCCTGCAATCAAGGCGTTACGTACTAAGGGGAAGTGAATTCGTCGCTTAAGTATCACCTTGCGTACTCGATGAATTACTTTGCCCAAAAAGCCGACACCTTTTTTGCGGGAAGTATCCCATCCCCACGGGATAACTCGCACACCCCTCTCAGGAAAGTCCGGTTTGTCTTCCCAGTATTCCGGATTACTTGCAGATACCGTGATTTGGTCAACACCATTGCGGGCAAGCTCTCTGAGCACGAAAAACAGGACGGCTCTGTCACCTTTGTTGGTAGAGCATTGATTAATAACAAGGACCTTCATCTTCAGTTTTCCTTTTTGCCCTCGAACCTTTTTCTCACCGCGACAATTAAATCAGCCGTCTCTTTCCGCAATGAAATAGCTGTGAAAATTGCCATTACAACAACAGTTGACAATATAAGCATCACCATCCAATGAACGTTTCCTCTCAACATAACTCTGCTCAGCGCCCACAGTGCTGTAATTGAAACGAGACTTGCTGCGAGCGGCTGATATAAGCTGTCTTTCAAATACTCGTATGGACGTATCCCTAATTTTTGCAGACCGTAAAGGGGCAGCCAGAGTCCCGTCTTGGCCCACAAGACGACAACCAGTGCTATCGCCGGTGCCATCGGGACGGTAACGAAACCCCGCAAAAGTACCAGTTCCAGTAAAATAGCGATTAATGCAGCCGCAATTGACGCAATGGTCAGCCCTCGCAGATGTCCCATTCCGACCAATGCCGGCAGCCATATTTCAAAAAGCCCGCCCGGAAGAACCGATATGATTAACACTCTCATCACCCAAACTGTGCCTTCCGGGACGGCACCTTTGAGCCAGAGAGCCAGAATTTTTTCCGTGAAGACAAACAGCAAAAGCAGCAGGGCACAGGACAGAACAGAGCTTATACGAGTTCCTTTCTTGACAACTGCTTTTATTGCTTTGACTCGGCCTTTTGCCCAAAGATCCGAAACAGCCGGCAGGAAAACGACCTGCGTCGCCGCCAGAAATCCACGGACAAACCCTGGAATCCTGGAGGCGATATCGTACGCTGTAACGTTCGCCGCGGTACCAACGCGCCCGACCAATAGCGCCAGGGTGCTATACATAAAGATTGAGCTGCCCGAGCGTCCTATCGAGTGGGATGTATATCGCCACAGCTCTTGCAGCGTTTTTCTGTTAATCAGCCGTAAGTTAATGCTCAAACCGGCAACCGACCTTCGCGCAACAAAAAACATCGACAGTGCAGATATTGCCGCCGTAATCCCGAACGCTAACTGGACGGCGATTATACTCTTCCAAACCACAAGTAGCCCTATGGTAAGGACTGCCCGGAGCAGATTAGCTGTAATTACAACAGAATTATAATTAGTGTAATATTGACAGCCCTGTAATGTCCCGCTGAAGCTCGCCTCTAACATCTTGAAAGCCAGTGTAATACCAACCAGTATGCACGTAATCCTGGCATCGCGTGCAAATTCAGAGGGTATAGCCGAGAATATATCTGAAATTACAAAGGACAGCAGAACCGCAGCTACGACAGTCAAAACCGCCAACGCCGTCAGAATTATAAATGATGCCGAGACAAAACGATTTAATTCTTTTATGTCGCTGCGGTAAAAAGCCACAAAATGATTTATAGCTAATACAAATGCCCTTTCAAGAATCATAGGGTAGCGCAGTCCCGTAGCCAGCAAAGCCCAGACACCGTAGCCGGTTGCATCAAGGTCGCGCAATATAATTCGAACCAGTACCAGCCCAACTACTGCGGCCACCGCCATGCTGACCCAGTTCGACCCCGCATTTATTATTATCCGTTTTCGTAACGACATTCGATATCTCTGTTCGCTCGGTTTGAGCTTCAACTATACACCATTGTTATCTTAAACCCCCTCTTTCCTTGCATATATTGTGTAGAACGGCGCAAAGAACAGACCTTTGTCCTTCAACATTCGAATCAAGGGGTTTAGAACAATACCCATAAATCTCTTGAGAGGATGGTTAGTTTTTGAATTTGCATAGTATCCCGCAAGAATATCCACTTTGAAGCCTTCATTTGAAAGGATTTCTTTTAGATGCTCAATGTCGTGAAGACGTTCCGCCCAATTTCCGGTGTAAGGGTTGACCGTATTTGTCGGATGGGTTGGTTCTTGAGGGATGTTTGCGGTTTTAAGATATTCATCGACAGCCTCTTTGATGTCCGGCTCAATCAGGCCTCTCGTGGCCTTTGCCAATTGTCGAACCTCGGTGTCCGAAAGTGAAGGGGCATGTTGAGATATGATTTTCTGCCGGACAATGATGTAGGCTTTTGTAAGATAGTCTTCCCGACAACCCTGTTTCTTTTCTCTGCCACCGTATTCGGCTTTTCTCTGAAATTTAATATGGTGTCTTCTTATCAACGGATTGAATAGGTTCGCACTGGAGGCCATCACAACGGTAAGCGGCCCGGCCGGCAAATCAGGAAGCCTTACCAGAAACGTTTCAATATCATATATATGCTCAATTACGTCGTAGGAAGCCAATGCATTACAGGAGATTGAATTCGTTTTCAAAAAGTCAACCAGTTCGTCTATATCTCCGAGAACGTAATGGTCCGCTCGGTCTGCTTTGACTGCCTCGGCTATAATTTGAGCATCTTTACAGTAAGGAGCCCACAGGTCATTGTATATGACTGTACCAAGGCCAAGCTCTTTAGCCAACAACGACAGTATGCCAACACCTCCGCCGTGGTCTATGAAAACAAATTCGTCGTAGGGAACGTCGCTGTATGCAATTGACCAGGACAAAATATACGAGAAGTTCCGCAATGTGCTTCTTATGTTCCTGATCTGGTCGCCGAAATACTTCCTGCCGGCATCCGATACATCCGGAAGGTTGACATCTATATGGCTTAATTTACACAGAAGCCTGGTTGATGCTTCATTAATATCTCTGAGTAGTTTATTATCATCAGGTAATAGTGCGTGCTGGTAATGAAACTCCATAAGCCAAGCTTTTATTGTTTAAGTGTATCCTGTTGCGGTCAATTTTTCTGATTAGTTAATTTTAAGAGTGTATCCGACAGAATTCTTCTGGCATCATATACAATTGTTTTATCGCGTTGATTATTCAAAACCCGATTGACCTGGCGGTCGAGAGTTTTCTGAGCCTTGTTTGCCGTTGCCGGGTCTTTTGTTTTTATCTTGTTAATCGCCTGCTGTAATTCATAGAGGTACTGATAATCTTCGACTCCCTCTCGCCATGCTTCCCACCGCCGTGACGGAACGATATTCTCCAATAGTCCCGGTATAGGGCTGCCTCGGCTGCCATAAACAACGCCGGAGAAGCCACGAGGCCTTAAAGTGTCATCCCAGGGAACGGCGCCGGTCTCAAAATTAAGTCCGTAATAGTAAATCCAGAAGCCGGCCCCGGTCTGACCCCGCTTAAAAGCACGCCACGGCATCAAACGATAATACGAATAAGGGTCTTTGGCTTTCATTGGCCTTAAACATTCGTAGGTCCAGACTTGCTTTCTGAAGTCTTTTATCTGCTCCAGCCATTGGGGGTGTCGCATACAGTGGCTGTCCTGAAGGCACCATATATCGATAAGCTCTCGAAATCGCACAAAATCTTTAGGGCCTTTGCCAAAGGAGTTGGCGTAGATTCTTACTTTTGGGTCTGTGGCTTTGATTAATTTGGCCAGTTTATAAAAATCGTCGCACAGGCTCTCATCAAACGGATACAGTGCAAACTTATCGTAGCCGATGCTGGCATTGTTGAGATGTTTTACCAGGTTTTTCAACCATTGTGAAAAAACAGCCTTCCAAGCTGGAGTCATCCATTTGACGTTCCCAAATCGGCCGTGGTCTTTCTTACTGCTATTGAAGTCTAAGCAAAGCAGATATGTCTTAGCGTAATTGTGATACTGAAGAGCGTTATCTAAATTTGCGAAATTTGGTTTTCTGACGCTGCCGGGCCGGTCCGATGAAAATCGCAGAAAAGGCAGGTCCTGTGGAGGAACAGTATAAACATTAATACGATTGTTATGAAGGTCTTCAGCCATCTCGGCCGCAGAGGCAACTTTATAATACGCCCAGTTGCACGTATTAAGGGCAAAATTCTCAGGAAATTTATGCTTTTGGACCTCTATGGTAACTGGAATAGTTTCTATCGGCAGGTTTTTCCCGTTTGCGCTCTTTGCCCAAACGCCGACACGGCCCTTATAGATGCCGGCCTTCAACGTCGGATTAAATATCGTCAACCATATTTGTGTTAGCTCGCCCGGCTGCAAAATAAATGGACGTTCCGCCTGCAAAACAAGGGCATCGGCTATTGAACCGACCGTACTGCCTTTAACGTATATCGCTCTTCTGACCGTGAACGTTTTTTTACTATCCACTTGCTTACCGGCAGAACCAAGCAATGGCGAAATAGAAACACCCATTGTCATCATTTCATCAGAGCAGTTTACAATGTTAAATGCAGCCGACTCGTATTCATTCTGCCACATTTGAACGCTTATGTCTTTGGCACTTTTGCGAAGGAGCATCTTCTTTTCAAATACAATCTCCATCGGATTTGCCGGCAGGCATACAAATGGCTTTCCATACACCGCCTTGTATATTCCGGCTCGGGTTTTGCCTACCTGCCCCTTTATGCCAGGCGGTTTTGTTAGTGTATCTGTTTTTTGGACCTGTCTTTCAAGCTCAGAAAGGATTTTCTTTCTGAATTGGCTGGATAGCTTTGAGCGATTCTCTTTGACACTTTTGAGCGCCGCGGCAGCGTTTTCGCTCAATTGTAGATAACTGTCAATTCTTTTTAACAGTTTCTCAGATGTCTCGAACACTTCGAGGTCGTTCCGAAGTTTGATATTTCTCGCAGCCGAAAGCGAATCGCCGAATACCTCTACTTCGTCAAGAAATACGTAACGCCATTTTGGCCTTATTACTAATTTGACGTATCGTCCCGGGACGTTTATGTCCCGAACGCTCATTGTGCGGGAGACTCCGCGGTATCCGCGTGCTCGGACGTTTTCCAAATCTTTGCTGCTTACCAGTCCGGCCAATCGAAACTTTCGATTGTCATCGCTTAATAATACAGCGGCGAATTCAGGAAACTCTACGTCCGCGAAGCCTCCCCCAATGGTGTGGATACGGACTTCAGAAATAGCGGACTTCTTACCGAGGTCTATCACGATTTCCACAGCCGGTTCGGCTTTCTGCCAGCCTACGGTGCTCTTGTTTGTCCATTGACTGCCGGATGTCCTGCCGTCGGTAAGTTGAATTACGTCGGACTTATCGGTGCACAAATGATAATTAGGTTTCGGCCAGAGTGTGTAACTTTTGCGCAGCGACAGGTTCTGCCTGGCACTAACCAGCTTGCAGTTAAACACTAATAAAAATAATAAAAAGAATCGTTTTGACATTATGTATGGTAGAGGTACAGAGTGGCAAAGACACAAGGGCGCAAAGAAAAAAGAAGAAAAATATCACTTTGTGCCTTTGTAACTATGTGCCTTTGTGCCTTAAACTATCGGCTTTAACCGATAACAGTTGATGTGTGGCTATTCTGTTTTATGCTTTCGATACCAGTCTATTGTTGCCTTAAGGCCTTCATTGAAGGGGGTTTTGGCCTTAAAGCCGAAGTATTTATTGGCTTTTGAGACATCCAGCCGCCGCCTCGGCTGACCATCCGGCCTGGAACTGTCCCAGCGCATTTCGCCGGTAAAGCCTGTAAGCTCGACGATTTTTTCAGCAAGCTCCTTTATCGTTATTTCAAATCCGGCACCGATATTGACCGGCTCAGGGCCGTTGTAATGTTCCGTCGCCAAAAGAATTCCCTCAGCAGCGTCAGCGACATAAATAAACTCGCGCGAAGCACTACCTGTCCCCCAGCAGTCGATATGGTCCGTGCCGCTGTCAATGGCATCGACGCATTTCTTTATCAATGCGGGAATCACATGACTGTTGGCGGGGTCAAAATTGTCGCCGGGCCCGTAAAGATTTACCGGCAGAAGGAATATCGAATTGAAGCCATATTCAGCCCGGTAAGATTGCGATTGAACAAGCAGCATTTTTTTGGCCAGTCCGTATGGCGCATTGGTTTCCTCCGGATACCCGTTCCAAATATTTTCTTCCTTAAACGGCACCGGCGTAAATTTCGGATATGCACAAACCGTACCAATCGCGACGAACTTCTCAATGTTTTGTAGTCTGCCCTGTTCGATGAGCTGAACGCCCATCATTAAATTCTTATAGAAAAACTCGCCCGGATGTTCGCGATTGGCGCCAATGCCGCCCACGACCGCAGCTAAGTGAATAACAATATCCGGCTTCATATCTTCGTACATCCGAATTATGTCATCTATGCTGACCAGGTCATAGTCTTCAATCTTAGGCACAAGGATATTCTTACAGCCCCGTTTTTGCAGCCTTTCAGTAACGAAGCCGCCTAAGAAACCGGCGCCGCCGGTTACAACAACTCGTCTGTTCTCAAAAAAACCGCTCATTGTTTTGCTTTTTGGTGGTCTTTAATAATTTTCTCGTCCTCGGCGATTTTCATATCAGCATCGGTCATCATCTTTGCGAGCTTTTTAAAGGTTACTTTCGGTTCCCACTTGAGAACTTTTTTTGCCTTGCTCGCATCGCCCTGGAGGTAGTCAACTTCGCTCGGCCTAAAATACCGCTGGTCGATTTCTACGTGCTTTTGCCAATCCAGGTCAAGATGGCTAAACACCTCGGCCACAAATTCTTTGACCGAATGGCTTTCGCCTGTGGCCACAACATAATCGTCCGGCTTGTCCTGCTGGAGCATAAGCCACATTGCTTCGACATAATCGCCGGCAAAACCCCAGTCTCGTTTTGCGTCCAGATTGCCCAAAAAGAGTTTGTCCTGCAGGCTTAATTTAATTCTCGTTGCTGCTCGCGTAATTTTTCGCGTAACAAAGGTCTCGCCTCGCCTCGGCGATTCGTGATTGAATAGAATCCCGTTACACGTAAACAATCCATAAGCTTCTCGATAGTTCACTGTCTGCCAAAAGCTGTACGCCTTCGCACAGCCGTAGGGACTTCGCGGATAAAACGGCGTCTTTTCTGTTTGCGGTGTTTCGACGACCTTGCCGTACATCTCGCTGCTGGAGGCCTGATAAAACTTGGCCGGCTTATTGCTGGAACGGATTGCTTCCAATAGCCGAAGCGTTCCAAGAGCATCCGTATCAGCCGTGTAGATAGGCATATCAAAACTTACCCGAACGTGGCTTTGTGCGCCTAAATTATAGACCTCGTCCGGCTTAATCTCGTTAATAATTGTTGAGAGGTTACTGCCGTCAGTCAAATCCCCATAAATCAATTTAAATCGTGGCTGTTCGTGCGGGTCTTTATACAAATGGTCAATTCTGCCTGTATGAAACGACGAGCTTCGCCGCATGATACCCCAGAGCTGGTAATCCTTTTCCAACAACAGTTCGGCAAGATACGAGCCATCCTGCCCTGTAATACCGGTAATCAACGCCTTTTTCATAATATTCAGTCCATTTTACGTTTTTCGTTATCAATAATAGTTTGAAGCGTTTCGGTCAGGCTCGTTTTTGGTTTCCAGCCGATAGTTTTTTTGATTTGCTCTACGTTTGGCACACGCCGCATCATATCCTCAATGGGCATACCGTAGGCGGCCTCATAGGACACAAATTGCTTTTTGCTTTTACTGCCTGTCATTTCGATAATTTTATCAGCAAGCTCTTCGATAGCAATCTCTTCGTTCGAACCGATATTATATACCTTGCCTTCCGCCTGTTTGCAATTCATCAGGCTGATAATCGCCTCGACAAGGTCGGCCACATAACAAAAGCATCGTGTTTGCTTGCCCGTCCCATATATCAGGATCGGCTCATTCCTCAACGCCCTTTGAACGAATCGCGGCACCACCATCCCGTATTGGCCTGTTTGCCTTGGCCCAATTGTATTAAAGAACCTGCCGATTATCACGCCCAATCCATACTGTTGATAAAAAGCCAGGCCCAAAAATTCGTCTATCGCCTTACTGCAGGCATACGACCAGCGGGAAACGCTGGTGCTGCCGAGCACAATGTCGTCATCTTCACGAAATGGGACCGCCTCGTTTTTGCCGTACACTTCGCTGCTTGAAGCGATGAGGAGTTTTTTGCCGAATTTGTTGGCTATATCTAACACTATCTCAGTGCCGCCGATATTGGTTTCTATCGTATGCACCGGGTCCTCAGCTATCAGCTTGACACCAACGGCCGCAGCCAGGTGAAAGACCGCTTCGCTCTGCTCTACCAGAGGTTCCATTAGTTCAGCGTTGCGGATGTCACCTTCAACAAACTCAAAGCCGGAATGCTCTTTGAAACTTTCGATATTTTCCAGACTGCCGGTGCTGAGGTTATCGATAACTACTACCTTATTGCCGTCTTTGAGCAGACGTTCCGCCAGATGAGAACCGATAAAACCTGCCCCGCCTGTAATAAACGCTTTCAATCGGCCAGCCTTTCAATACGTAATGAGTCTATCGACTATTTCTGCCCAATTCTGGTTACTGTTAAGCGACTTTAAAAGTCTTCATAAAGTTTCTAATGTGGGGAAAAATAATCAATAGTCAATAATAAATAGTAAATTTTTATTAGACTCCGTCCCCGTCGGCTGCGCATACAAACAGATACAGCCTCACTGCCATACCAGATTTTTTTGCGGAAGCCATTTTCTTATGGTCATAGCCGCACCAATTGTATTGATGCTCACCTCTGATTGGAGCGGGTTGACCGACTGTCTTCTTACACCATAAGTATCGGCAAATAAAGAACATAGCTTTAGTAAAGACGTATCCGTTAGTAGCCTTTGATTCGGCGGGGCTGACTTCCGGCAGGTCATCAACGGCCGGTTTTACGTTAAAAACTGTACGTCCCCAAGGCCCGATAAGTTCGTAGAACAAAACCTCATGACACATATGCACACTGGATAAAGTTAAAAACGGAGCGGAATGCCTGTTAATTTATTATCATGTTAGCCGAGGTTATATTACCTTTTACGGAGTTTCTGATGTATTTACCGAGAGTTGTCCCTACTGAAGGGCTCGATACGCATAGCCGTTCAACATAAATGTGAAGTCTTCGAGGTCATCCTCATGGCGGGGCTTATAGAAACTGAATTTGTCGGGCTCCTCACAGGCCAGTTTGTTCCATTCGATTAAGCTTTTACTCAGCCATCGGTGCATTTCCGCGCTGCCATCAGCCCATCCCAAAGTGCTTTTTGTTCTGCTGTGCCAGATTGCGAATGGATCCACCCACTCTTTTGACTTTGGACGCATAACCCAGGAACCCCTGTTATATTCTCGTGGGTCGGCTTCTTCCAGAAAGACATATTTGCTGGCTGGCCTTTTTATTTCGGAGTATTTTATAATGGGGTAAATCTGCCACCCGCCTGCCGGATTTACTCCATTCATACCTCCGGCGATCGAGTAGCTGCGAAAGGCATATACCCTTGGGTCTTTCTGCCTCAGGTCGGCGGGACACCGATATACATCCACCGTGTTGCCGACATAGGGAAAAAGTGCGCCGTTTCTTAAGGCTTCCTTCTTTTGCTCAATTGTGGCGTTGTCTTGCGGGCTTGACACCCAGCTCCCATCGGAGGAACCTGTTGTGCCCTTCACTAATTCATCATCATTATCATCTTTATACATTATCCAGGCCATTGTCATGGTGCGTAAATTTTGAACGCATATGGTACCTTTGGCCTGATTTTTCACTCGCTGTAAAGCAGGCATGAGAATTGCCATAAGCAGTGCGATAATTGCGATTACCACCAGCAGCTCGATTAGTGTGAAAGCCCTTCTTTTCATTGGTATCTTTTCTTTATATTTACTATCAAAACAATAAGGTATGCAAAAGCAATGTTGCGTTTCGTTAATTCTGCGTTTTCTTAACGTGTTGAACTTGTTTATGTATTATATGACGTCAGGCCGAATATGTCAACACCAAACATTGTTGGAATTGAATCGGTCCGAAACTCGGTTTCAGTTTGTCTTGGGGTTACGTTATTTGCTATTACCTGGGCCGTAGTATGAGCTATATGTCTTGTCGGTTTCCCAGACGGTAACACAATGCAGAGCCGCTTCGCCGAATTTACCCACGAGTCTGTTCCATGCGAAAGCTGCAATATTTTCAACGGTGGGATTGGTTTTGCTGAACTGGCTAACGTCGGCATTCAAATTCTTATGGTCAACGAGTTTTATCAGCTCGTTATCAACTACTCTTTCAAAATCGCTGATATGGAAACCATTTTCGTTTACCGGCATCTTTATCGTAACCTCAACGATATAGTTGTGGCCGTGACCGGCGGGGTTTGCGCATTTTCCGAAAACCTTGAGATTCTGCTCCTCGGAGAAATCGTTGTTCCAGAGCTTATGCATCGCTGCAAATTCGAATTTTTCACTAAAATAAACCATCTCCAAATCTCTCGATTTTATAACTACCTTCCTGAAAGGATTCAGCTTCAGGCTCAATTTGCTTAACTGGGCCGGCCCAAATTTATCAGTCAATCTGTTCCAGGCTGATTTTAGAAGTTCAGCCACTGCGAAAAAACCGATATGTTGTGCCCGACGAAAATCCTGTCTTATTCGCTCGGCAAAAACCGGCACCGCGAATTCGCGAACTTCTCTGTCAATATCAGCTACATTAACAACAAATCCCGTAGCCGGCTCAACCTCACCGACCACTTCGACGGATAATTCTAAGAATATTGAAAGTCCTTCACCGGCCGGCTTAGATACAAATGAATTGAATCCTTCATTTTCTTCCGACAGAAAAGGATTAATCGAAAACCGCACACACCTGACCAGCTTATGCATAAGCAAAATCCCTAAGCGAGAATCTAAAGCGAGCTAAAGCTTCAGGCTATCAGCATATCAGATTATCAGGTAGTTGAGCATCAGGTTATCAGGACATCAGGCTTGTTTTTCCTGATACCCTGATATGCTGGTAACCTACATCCTGATTTTCTGATATACTGATATCCATAACTTTGGACACTCCAAACTATAGCAGGTTATCAGGATTTTGATTCCCAATTAATCAGTAATCAATAATCAATTACTTGTTGCCGTTATGCATCAGGCTCATAACCTCATTTCGGCTTCTCGGGTCTTTCTTAAATATCCCGCGAAGTGCCGATGTTACCATTACCGAGCCGGGCTTCTTTATGCCCCGAATGGTCATACAGCTATGTGAAGCTTCCAGCACAACTGCGACACCCTTTGGTTTTAAGCTGTTCATTATGAAATCAGCTATCTGGTATGTAAGCCTTTCCTGCGTCTGGAGTCGCCGGGCAAAACAGTCCACAATACGAGCTAATTTGCTGACACCAAGCACTGTTCCCGAAGGCAAATAGGCAATATGAGCTGAACCGATAAACGGCATTAGGTGATGTTCGCACATACTGTAAAATGGTATATTACGCAGCAGAACGATTTCGTCGTAGTTTTCGGTAAAGATGCTGCGAATATGCTTTTTAGGGTCCTCGTACATCCCGCCTAAAAGTTCAGCGTACATCCTTGCCATCCGTTCCGGCGTTTTCTTTAAGCCCTCGCGCTCAGTGTCTTCACCAAGCGCCAAGAGTATCTCCTTAGCTGCTTTTCTGATTCTCTCGGTATCTACGGTCTTGCGTTTTTGGGCCATTTTTTTAACCTGCAACTATAAATATTTCTCGACTGGCGTCTAATTTACGTTTTTAACTTTGCTCGCTTCGGCTCAGATTTTCTTTGACGTTAAATTCATAAGATAAGTAGTAAGCAGCCGCACACCAAATCCGGTTGAGCCTTCCGCTGAAAATTCGGTTGGCTTGCTGAATATATCCATACCGGCAATATCCAGATGTGCCCATTTTGTATCGCCGACAAATTGCCTCAAAAAGGCCGCCGCCGTGCAGGCTCCGCCCCATTTACTGCCGATGTTCTTCAGGTCGGCTATCTTGCTCTTCATCTCTTTTGCGTACTCATCGCTGCTCGGCATTGGCCAGACCTTTTCACCGCTGTCCTTTGAGGCCCTCTGCAATTGCTTTATCAGTTTCTCATCGTTGCCCATTAGTCCGGCCATATATTTGCCGAGAGCAACCATACAGGCCCCCGTCAATGTTGCTATGTCAATGATAATATCGCATTTTTGTTTAACGGCATAGCTGAGACCATCGCAAAGTATCATCCTGCCTTCGGCGTCGGTATTTTGCACCTCAACGGTCTTGCCGCTGAAGGTTGTAATAATGTCACCGGGTCGATAGCTTGTTCCGCTCGGCAGGTTTTCCGCCGACGGGATTATCCCATAAACATTGACCGGCAGCCCAAGCTCCGCCACAGCTTTCATCGTTGCCAACACTGCGATACCGCCGCTTTTATCTAATTTCATCTGGTCCATATTGGCGGCCGGCTTAATGCTTATTCCACCGGAATCGAAGGTTATCGCTTTGCCCACCAGACCAACCGTAGGCTGACGACTTGCAGCGCTGCCGGCGGGGCTGTATTTCAAAACAATAAATCTCGGCTTATTTTGCGAGCCTGAGCCGACTGCAAGCACCCCGCCCATACCCTTCGCAGCCAATTGCTTTTCGTCAAAAACTGTACAACTCAAACTCTTCGCACTATTGGCTAATTTTTTTGCGGCGGCGGCTAATTCGGCTGGGTTTATTACATTGGCAGGCCGATTTGATAAGGTCCGGGCATAGCTTTGTGCCTTGCCGATAGCCCCCCCCCTTGAAAGACCTTTATTTAATTTTCTTGTTTTTGCCGAGTCTGAATCAATCAGCTCAACTTTAAGCGAATCCGCCCGTCCGTTTTCGCTCTCAGTAACGAATTCATCATAGCGATAACTGCCGAGATAGGTCCCTTCCGCTAAGACCCTGCCCATTGCAGATAAATCGAATCGCCCGCCGAATGCTCTGTGCAGCGCCAGGCTGATAGTTTCTATTTTCATCTCCACCGACTTTTTTGCCGCGTTAGATGCCGCTTTGCGGAGCGTATCCAGTGTTGCTTTTTTCTTTTCACCTAAGCCGACCAGCAAAACTCTTTCGGCCCCTATCCTGTCGTTGCCATAAACGATTGCACTGGTTCCGTCTTTTGGTTTGAAATCGCCCAACTTAATCAATCGCTCGATTGCACCGTCAAGCTGACTGTCGAGTTGTGCATTTAATTTATCCAGCCCTTTAGCGTCTGAAAACAGCCCCACTGCAAGCAGGTCTGTTTCGCACTTGCTGAAATCTACTTTCCGCGTTTTCAATTCAACTTCAATAATCTCTTTCATCTTTTCTTTCCTTTTCTTTCCCATTTATCATCCTTGCGAAACTATTTGTCATTCCTGCGCAAGCAGGAATCTAAATA
>JAUWBX010000135.1 GCA_030609625.1 Phycisphaerae bacterium | reverse complement strand
ATTGACCTCAATCAACTGTGGCAAAACATCCATCTCTTCAGGCCATTCTTCGGACCATTCTTCACCGTCAAAGTATCTGACCTGGAAAACATCAATATCCTCAGCAATTACAGATAAGATTCCGCCCGGCTCATATTCTTCATTAGGGTTAGGCCATAATCGCCTCATTAGCCGCGACTTGTCTTCATCCTTCATCAGGTAATATTCCACCTCGTATATATCACCTTCCGCCTGGTCACTCCTGGCCTTGGCCCTGCTGACGGTGTAAAAAAGCAAATAACTAATACTGTCCTGCCCTGAGTCTTCAACTGTCCCAATCAATTTGGTATTTTCTATATTCTCGTCACGGTAAAAATTCACAAGGTCCCTCGAGAGCATATTCGATGCAAAACGCACCTCAGCGGCAGCGCTGATATTACTGTCCACCATCTCGGCACTGCTTGTAATGGCCTTCAGTGTCCCAACCGCCACTAACATAATAAACCCCCCTATGGTCACCGCTACCATCACTTCTACCAATGTAAATCCTGTCTTTTTCGAGTTCATCTTCTTGCTCACTGCTATTCCAGACTAACCTCAACCTCAATATATACGCTTATCCCATCGAGCATAGTATCCACCGAGAGACTATAAGGACGATTGCCATCAACCCAGCTAACCGTTATAGTTACCAGATACAGACTATCAATCTCCTGGTATTCGGTAACGACTTCCCAATGGTACACCGGCTCAATCTCTTCAAAGTCTCCTTCCATTTGGCCTAATTCGACGAATTCATCGATACCGACATAGTCAATCAGGCTAAGCTGTTTATCTATCAATGACAACGCCGTTTCATATCGTCTGTTAACTCTTGTTCCACTAAGAGACATCGTGCTGATGGCTCCAAGCGTCAAAACAGCTCCCGAAAGGATGGCACTGGCAACGAGTGTCTCTATCAAACTAAAACCTTTCTTGTTTGTTTTTGTCTGGACCATTATTCTGCATCCAAATCGATAGTCATGACTTCCACATCCTCAGTCGTGCCGAAATACACCTTTGTCTTGCCGGTAGCGGCCGAAATAGTCACCGCATAATGAGTTTTGCCGTCACCAATCTGAATTACCACCGACTGTGCTGTACCGTTAGGCGAAAAAACTATTACCTGCTCATCCTCGTCGGTTTCTGCTGTCGTTTCCATACCAATGGGCGCAATTTGAATGTCCTCGAACTTGACCTCACCTTCGAATTCCACCAGCCTGCAAAAAGAATCCTTCACAATCATCTGTTCTGTTTGCCCGCCTTCTTCATCCAATTGCGTTGTAGCTAATAAAAAACCGTTATTGGCTACATCCAATAGTATTTTGTACTGGCGCTGTTTCTCAATCGCCATTATCCTTGCATATTGAGCTGTAAGGACAAAATCGCGGGCCGCTTTTTCGACTAACATCCTCTTATACGTCCCCATGTAAATGCCGCCGCCAAGACCTCCGAGAAGCGATATGATAACTACTACCACTAACACTTCCACAAGTGTAAAGCCGCAAGCATTTTCTTGGGAGTGACACAGAGGTCTGTCATTCCCGCGAAAGCGGGAATCCACTATGTCTTCATTTTTCCAGATTCCCCTTTTCACAGAAGCAACATTATCCATCTTGACCTTTACTTTTGACTTTCGCCTTTGCATCTCAAAAAAACTCACTTGAGCTCATAAACTACGAACTATGAACTACAAACTACTCATTGAATATATCTTCGGCGTCACCCTCACCACCTTCTACGCCGTCCGCTCCGAGGCTTATCAAATCGAAACTGCCCGGATTGATTTCACCTTCTGCAACATAGATAATTGGGTTATCCCACGGGTCGAGCAACTGACTCGCCTTTAGATACGGGCCCATCCATTTTTCCTCAAGGCCCGAAGGTGCAACTAACAAAGCCTCAAGTCCATCAGAGTCATCCGGATACTGACCGCAGGCAAGGGCAAATCTCTCAATTGCATCCTCGACAAGTGCGAGCCTGGGCTTTGCCAGGTCCCTCTTGGCCTTGCCTACATACTGAAACAATTTAGGCGCCGTAAATGCAGCAAGCATCGATATAATAATAATCACTACAAGCAACTCTATGAGCGTAAATGCCTTTCTTTTCTGCTTTTTTCGCTCCATTTGACTACCTTTCCTAAAACTATAAATCATATTTCGCAAATTGTGGGTTAAGCCGCGAATGGCAAACCACTAATTACCGTCAAAGCACCCCTCCACCAACAGTCATTACAATGATTGGCAGCAGCGTTGCTGCTATTATGAAACCTATCACCAAAGCTAACAGCAATATCAATAACGCAGGGAAAATCGCCATAAATCGATTTATCGCCGAGTCCGCCTCACTATCGAAAGTCTCGGCGGCATTGAGCAGCAATTCGTCAAGCTTGCCTGTCTGCTCACCTATCGAGACAATCTGCACCAGCAGCGGTGGAAAGTTTCCCGACTCATTCAAAGGCTCGGCCAGCGACTCGCCACGCTTGACCTTTTCAGCCACGACATCGATTTCTCTGCCCAACAATTCATTACCGAGCGTATCACGAACAACACTTAGGGCCTCCAAAATGATAACGCCTCCTTTGGTTAGTGCTCCGAGCGTTCGTGCAAATCTGCCCACCGCTATCGTCCGCAGAACATTACCTAACACGGGTATTCTCAGCTTAAAAGTGTCCCACTTGATTTTGCCCTCGGACCGCGTCCATCTCATCAGGTAATACACCCCTGCCCCAATCAGAGCGAGAATAATCCATCCATAGACCTTAGTAAATAAAGCTTTCGTAAATCCGCTCATTCCTAATAGTATTCTTGTCGGCCAGGGTAGTAACGCACCGCTCTCGCTTATCGTTCCTATTATAGTCGGCAGTATCCACGTGATTATAATAGTCACAGACGCAAGTCCGACGCACAATACAAAGATAGGATACGCCGACGCATTTTTCATATTTGTTTTTATCTTCTCATCTCTGGTCAGTATTCCTGCTAATTGAGCCGTTGTCTGTTCGAGAATTCCCCCTGTCTCACCCACTCTTATCATCGACAGATACAACGGGCTGAAAATCTTCTCGTGCTTGGCCATCGCTTCTGAAAGTGACTGTCCGGAGCTTACCGCGTTCACAAGCTCACCTAACATTTCTCTCGTCGCTGCCTTGTGCTGTTGCTCGTGAATAAGCTTAAGCCCGTTAAGCAGTGGAAGTCCGGCCTGCAAAGCTGTGCTTAACTGCGTGGTCATAGCTAAAACGTCTTTGCTCGTAACCTTTCGTGAGCCGAACCGCAGAAACCGGCTCAGGTCAAGTGTAACTTTCTCGCCACCGTTGACACTTGGCGTAACACTCAGCGATTGAGCTTCTTCTGCCAATTCTGTTACGAAATGGCCCTTATCGGTCAGAGCGGCCACAGCGCTTCTGCGGTCAATCGACTCTATAGTTCCTCTAACGTGTCCGCCGCTTCGGTCAACTGCCTTGTAAAGAAACTGGCTCATTTCTCATATCCGGTATCTCATTCGAGATTCGCTTGGGTTCCCATTTTGCGACTTTTTGCAAAATGGGGTCCCTTCACATTTCACGATTTACTCTTCTTCACCGACACCCTTCGAGACTCTGAAAACCTCCTCAGGAGTCGTGATACCTTCTAAGACCTTGCTGATACCATCGTGTACCATACTTATGTGGTCTGCCGGTGCCGCTTTTATAATCTGTTCGCCCGTTGGTCTTTCCGCTATCAATTCTCGCAGCTTACCGGTTATTCTAAGCAATTCAAACATACCCGTTCGCCCCTTCATCCCTGTCTGATTGCACTCATTGCAGCCGACGCCATGGTAGAACTTCGTATCGGCTTTAATCTCCATCGAGCCGTTCAGGTTCTTGATTAGATGCTCGTCCGGATGGTAGGCTTCTTTGCAATTCGGACAAATCTTACGGACCAGTCTTTCGGCCAGCACCGCTTCTAAAGAACTGGCCAAAAGAAACGGCTCGACACCCATATCTATCAATCTCGTAACCGCGCCCGGAGCATCGTTTGTATGAAGGGTCGAGAAAACAAGGTGTCCGGTCAACGCTGCCCGAATTGCTATACTGGCGGTTTCTCGGTCCCGGATTTCTCCCACCATTACGATGTCCGGGTCGTGACGAAGGATATGCCTAAGACCCGTAGCGAACGTAAGTCCCCTTTTCGGATTGACCGGCATCTGGTTAATACCTTCGAGCTGATATTCCACGGGATCTTCTATCGTTATCATTTTCACAGCCGGCGAGTATATCTTTTTTAATGCTGCATAAAGTGTCGTTGTTTTACCACACCCAGTCGGCCCTGTAACAAGTACAATCCCGTGGTTCTTATGCAGACATTGATCGAAGCCTTTAAGACATTGAGCGTTCATCCCCAATTCATGAAGCCCTATCAATGATACCGTCCTGTCCAAAAGTCTTAGCTGAATAGCTTCGCCGTGTACCGTCGTCACGGTCGAGACACGAATATCGACCCTGCCGTTTTTGCCGGAAAATTCGATATGCCCGTCCTGCGGCACAAACCGTTCGGCGATGTTCATATCTGCCATAATCTTAATTCGCGAAATAATCGCCGCCTGAAGACGCTTCGATGAAGGCGACTTCTCCACAAGCATGCCGTCTACTCTATATTTTATCTTTACCTCATGCTCAAACGGCTCGATGTGGATATCACTTGCACGGACCTCAATTGCTTCCAGGATTATCAGATTCACAAGATTGACTAAAGACGGCTCTCTCGCTAACTCATGAAGCTTCGCCGGCGAGTAATCTCCGTTGTCCAGCTCGTCAGCCTCCGCCCGCTGGTCAGCCGGTACAAGGTTATCCAGCATTCTTGCTACGTTGCTGCCGTAGAATTTCATTATCGCATTTTCCATCTCTTTCGGCTCGACATAATACCGACGCACCGGATAGCCGGTTACCATCCGTAAGTCCTCGAGAACCTGCGGCTGAAACGGGTCAGTCATCGCCACAGCCAATAATTGATTATTGTTTGTTGATGGTTGATTATTCTCTGCGTCCCCTGTGGTGTTTCTTTTCTCAAACCGTAACGGCAAAATATTGTATTTACTGACCAGTTCCGCCGGAACAAGGGTAATGATTTCATTGCCTATCGAAACGTCAGTCAAATCTACCCTTTCTATACCCGCCTGGAGCGCAAGTGCTTCGTTTAACTGAGCTTCCGTTATATAGCCAAGATCCAGCAAAATCTGGCCCAAACGCCGATGTTCAATCTTTTGTTCGGCAAGCGCAGATTCAAGGCTGGAATGGTCCAAATATGATTTTTCACAAAGTAACTCGCCTAACTTTTTCTTTTGCTGCAATTTCATGACTGCCTCAAAAACAAAACTCTATTAAAATCACATGTCTATATAAATACAGAGCTTACATCAACCCTGCACCAATTACTGCAATTACTGCAATTACTGGATAGAACAAAACCTATAACTAATATAACAGACGCTTGAGAAAGCCGTTTTGTTACAAAAAAATAGTTCTTACTACTGAAAACTCACTTTTCTTACATGTCGGAGTATTAGCGCACTCGGGTAGTCAGAGGAGTGGTTCAACACATAAGTTACGTTTGGACATTTAGTTTTCCGAAACTTTGGGGGGAATTTTAAAGAAAATTGGAGTTTGGGAGTTATTTTTTTACTGATTTTAGTGGGGAATCGTTGTTTTATGTGAAAAATATGGGTGGCCGTGTTAGTCTGTAGGGTTTAGGCAATATAGATAATAATGAAATGAGGAAAAATAAAGGATTTTTGAACCACTTTTTTAGGGCTTTTCGTATGTCGTATTTACGACACTTATAAAAAAATACACTTGCGGGGGGTGGCCGATTGGCTCATACTAACGGCGATGGAGGCTGGCAGATTAGCTGGGAAGAAGGTAAGTAGTTCCTGTTGTGGAAACAGTATTTGTCATTCCCGCGGAAGCGGGAATCCAGTCTTTTCACTTTGGACCCCTGCTCCCCGCTTCCGCGGGGACGAGTTTACACCTGCGAAAGCAGGTGCAGGGGGACATCATTAGTTTTTATCTTCCGCAGCAGATACTAAGTAAGAAAAACCGGTTTTTGGTCTAAGCTTTTATACAGGAGGATTCGATTATGTTGGATGATACAATTTCTCGTCGAAGATTCGTCAAAGATTTGGCAATGGCAGGTGGAGCGATTGTGATGGGAGTTCGGGCGGCTGGCGCAGCCAAACGCAAGAGTCGCCGTAAGCTGCACTTGGCCTGCAATCAGTATCCGTGGCTTGTATTTTATCAGAGGGAAAATCGAAATTTTAATAAC
>JAUWBX010000165.1 GCA_030609625.1 Phycisphaerae bacterium | reverse complement strand
GTAGCCGGGTCTTGGGTTTTGGGTAATGCGAAGTCCGAGAGGGGTGTCTTGGTGCGAATGGCAGGCTCAGTCACGGCAATGTCAGCCTTTTTGAACAACACTCCGATTGTCGCCATGTTTATCCCTATCGTATCCAGTTGGTGCAAGAAACACCGAATTGCACCTTCACGTTTATTGCTGCCGCTGTCATACCTTTGCATTCTTGGGGGAACATGCACCCTTATCGGCACAAGTACAAACCTCGTCGTGAATGGGCTGATGCAGGAGGCGTCGCGGTCGAATCCCGAGTTGAGCCAGGCTTTACATCCTATGGGTTTTTTCGAACTGGGCTATGTAGGCCTGCCGTATGCAATCGTAGGTATCATCTACCTGCTTGTTATTGGGCAGTGCCTTCTGCCCAACCGTAAGGACCTTATTGAAAAGTTTACAGAATCGTCCCGCGAGTACCTCGTCAATATGCGCGTACAGTCCAATTGCCGTCTCGTCGGCCAAACAGTTCAGGAGGCAGGGCTTCGTCAACTGCCAGGTCTGTTCCTCGTCGAGATTACTCGCGAAGACCAGACAATCTCACCCGTTCTGCCGGATTTTATTCTTAAATCAAATGATATCCTCACGTTTACAGGAGTCGTTAGTACGATTGTTGACCTTGAGAAAATACAGGGGCTTGTTCCTGTCGCCGACGAAGGTTATGAAACTCACACTGCAAAGCGTCGAGGGCGTGTCCTTTGCGAAGCCGTGGTTTCAAAAACATGCCCCAGTATCGGAAAAAGCATTCGCGATGCGGACTTTCGTGCTCGGTACAACGCTGCTGTGGTTGCTGTGCATCGCGGGGGAGCGCGGCTTACAGGTAAGGTAGGAGATATTGTCTTGCGAGCCGGTGATACACTCCTGCTGCAGGCCGGGGCGCATTTTATTCGAGCGCATCGAAATGACTCCCATTTTCTTTTGGTGGGTGGTGTTGACGACTCTCGGCCTTTGCGACACGACAAGGCTGTATGGTCTTTGATTTTGCTGGTTGTGCTAATCACATTGATGGTTAGCGGTGTGACCAAAATCGTTTTGGCAGCGTTTTTGGTTGCAGGTTTAATGATACTGATGCGTTGCATATCACTCGCCGACGCTCGCCAAAGTGTTGACTGGCAAACCCTGCTGACCATTGCAGCGGCTTTCGGGTTTAGTAAGGCACTTGTTAACTCAGGATTTGTGGCTTTGGTGGCAGAGTTTTTCGTGCAGTTCGCTGGGCGCTGGGGGCCGTATGGCGTACTGGTTTGTGTCTATCTTATGACGAGTCTATTCACCGAGGCGGTGACGAATAATGCCGCCGCTGCTATCATTTTTCCATTCGCTGTGGCAATTGCGGTACAGACAGGGGTTAACCCCCGGCCCTTTGTTATGGCTGTAGCGTTCGCAGCGTCAGCGAGCTTAATGACGCCTTTAGGCTATCAAACGAATCTAATGGTCTATGGCCCCGGCGGCTATCGATTCACGGACTTTATACGAGTCGGGCTACCCCTTAACTTGCTGCTTTTGACCTGTGCAACCATACTAATCCCGCTTGTATGGCATTTTTGACGTGAAATGTGGATTGACAAATATATCTTGGGAAAGTTAGTACTCTGGAGAAGTAACGTTGTTCCGGATTTGCTTTATTGATGACGACGGGGAGTTTGAGATTCCTCTGTTCTGTGATGTGTTCGGAGAAGCCTTCGATATAATCGCGGCAAGTAACTACGCTGAGCTAAAGTCCCTTATCGATAGTCGGGAAAACTGGAAACCTGACCTGTTTGTTCTCGACTTATACTTTCCATCCGAACCGGCAAACCGAGAGGCTATCGAAGCACTAAGAGCAGAACCGTTATCTGTGGAAAACGATAACGCAGAAATCAGAACTGCTTATAGAAATTACCTCAGAGCAAAGACCCGTCTGGCCGGGGTCCTTGATGCCTGGAAGCAGAATGCCGATGGTGGACTAATACTTGCTGAGAAGATTATAGTTGACTATCCAGATGTGCCTATCGTTTTCTACTCCCGCAAGGCCACACTTGAGGACGTGGTTCGATGTATGGCCGCCAGGAATGTCTGGTCGGTGGAGAGGAAACCGACGGGCAAAGATTCAGCCGACACAATCGAATTGACAAGATTAGCTCAGCAGCGCATTATTCGTCGATTCAAGATGGCTATATCAAAGGCCGACCCGGAAGAATTGGAACGTAAGAAAGAGGCTGCTGAAGTTCTTGTGGAAATGCTGCGAGGATTTGGCTGAAATCGAAATATACATTCTGAAGTTGAGTTTTTTCCGTAGAAACTAAGGACTTATTTAAGGAAAGCAGGAATGCATTCGAATCTTATCTCGCCACATGGGGATAAACTGATTAATTTGGTTGTCGAACAAGAAAGGAGTGAGGAGCTCAAGGGTCTTTCCCGGGATTGGCCGTCCTGGGACCTCACGCCCCGCCAGATTTGTGACCTTGAACTTCTCGCTAATGGTGGTTTCTCACCTCTTGAGGGATTTCTTTGTCGAAATGATTATGAGAGTGTTTGTGAGAAGATGAGGTTGGCCGACGGCACTATTTGGCCAGTCCCGATTATGCTTGATGTTACTGAGGAGTTAGCAAAAAATCTGGGCGAGGGCTCGATTCTGACGCTGCGAGATGCCGAAGGTGTGATGCTCGCTGCTCTTAATGTGGAGCAGATTTGGCAGCCAGACCTTATGCACGAGGCCCAGCAGGTATTTGGAACAACAAACTCCGAGCATCCGGGCGTCGCGTACCTACAGCACAGTACGAATCCCTGGTATGTTGGAGGTAAATTAGAGGTCCTGCAACTGCCTCACCATTACGACTTTGTGGAATTTCGACTTACACCATCGCAGCTCCGAGAGAAATTCACAACTTTCGGATGGCACCACATTGTTGCTTTTCAGACTCGTAATCCCATGCACCGTGCTCACCAGGAGATCACTTTCCGCGCAGCAAAAGAAATTGAAGCAAACCTGCTGATTCACCCAGTCGTTGGGATGACGAAACCCGGTGATGTGGACCATTACACGCGTGTAAGATGTTATATGTCGATACTGAAGCACTATCCTCATCATACAGCGATGATGAGTCTTCTACCGCTTGCCATGCGAATGGGTGGTCCGCGGGAGGCCGTGTGGCACGCTATTATCCGTAAGAACTTCGGATGCACACACCTAATCGTTGGCAGAGACCACGCAGGCCCCGGTTCCGACTCAAGCGGCCAACCGTTCTATGGTCCGTACGATGCCCAGGAACTGCTGCAGAGTCATGAGCAGGAGCTTGGAATAAAGATGGTTCCCTTCAAAATGATGGCGTATGTGGCAGACCTGGATGAGTATATGCTGATAGATGAAGTTCCGGAAGGAACAGATGTCAAAACGCTTTCCGGCACCGAGCTTAGAGAGCGTTTGGCCACGGGCCGTGAGATACCAACCTGGTTCTCCTTTCCGGAAGTGATTGATGAACTTCGGCGGACCTATCCGCCGCGAAGCAAACAGGGGTTCACCGTGTTCTTTACAGGCCTGCCGAGTTCCGGAAAGTCCACTTTGGCAAACGTTTTGTTGGTGAAGCTGTTAGAAGCCGGAGGACAACCTGTCACCTTGTTAGATGGAGATATTGTCAGGAAGAATTTGTCGTCGGAACTTGGCTTCTCGAAAGAACACCGTGACCTGAATATTCAGCGAATCGGCTTTGTTGCATCGGAGATAACTAAAAACCGTGGTATTGCGATATGCGCGCCCATCGCACCTTATGACAATATACGAAAGCAAGTCAGGCAGATGGTAGAAGCCGGGGGTGGTTTTATCCTTGTTCATGTCGCCACGCCTGTAGAAGTGTGCGAGCAGCGAGACCGCAAGGGGCTTTACGCCAAGGCACGTGCGGGAATCATCAAGGAATTCACCGGCATATCGGACCCTTACGAGGAACCGGACGATGCGGACATAGTGCTGGATACAACCGACTCGACACCGGAAGAATGCGTGCAGGCTGTTATCCTGCACCTTGAGAAAGAAGGCTATATAAGTTCAAATGACTGAATTCAGAGTTGATCCCGGAAGTATACGGCACACATAGGAAGAAACAAGTGTTTGGTCGAATTTAATGGTTAAAAGTGGACAATCTAAAACAAAACTTAGAAGTTGTTAAGAAGTATGTGTACCAGGCGGGTCAGGCAATTTTCCAAATGGCCGCGGAAGGCTTTGAAACTGCTTACAAAGCAAATGAAGACCCCGTTACGACAGCAGATCTTAAAGCGGACAGTATTCTCAGAGAAGGCTTGACTGAGGATTTCCCTGGCACCGGCTGGCTTTCGGAAGAGACACGTGATGACTATTCGCGTTTAGACAAGGAGCTGGTTTGGGTCGTCGATCCTATTGATGGAACCAAAGAGTTCGTTAGTGGAATTCCTGAGTATGCAGTGTCTGTGGCTTTGGTAGAGTATGGACTGCCTGTACTTGCAGTTGTGTACAACCCGGTGACGGAAGAGCTATTTGCCGCTGCTAACGGGCAAGGCGCGTGGCTGAATGGAGAAGCGATCAATGCTGAGCACACGCTAACGGCAAAGCCGGTGTTGCTTGCCAGCCGCTCAGAGATACGACGAGGAGAGTTTGAACCGTTTGAGCCTTTCGCGGAGATACGGCCGTGCGGCTCCATCGCGTACAAGCTGGCCCTGGTCGCTGCCGGCATCGCAGATGCCACTTTCAGTCTCGGTCCGAAGAATGAGTGGGACATTGCTGCCGGCGTACTTCTTGTGAGCGAGTCCGGCGGCAACGTAACTAATCGAATTGGCGCACCATTTACTTTCAACCAACGTTCAACCTTAGTTGACGGGATTGTGGCCACCACCAAGCGTGCCCTTCGGCCGGTGAGGATGCTGATCAAGCGGGTCACATTCTGAAGATAAAGGGGCCAGGCGTAACGGCAGCATCTCCAGATACGAAACATCGGCCAATGGTTCTCCGTAAGGAGTCCCAAGGACGACAGGCTCACCATCCCTGCCTGCCGACAGGCAAGGCTGAGCGAAGTCGAAGGAATGCGGTGGTCCCCCCTTTTGGCAGCACCGCTGATAATTTTCCATACTAACGCCACAATGTTTATCGCCTGTTTCGGTATAAGGAAGCATCTACAGTTGAAGCCATCTTATCGATGTCTAAACAATTGCCGAGAAAGTCGTTTACCCGGCGGCATTGCGGTAGTGGTTCCTGGACCATGTCCTTGTAGCCAATCGAAATCATTGAAAAGTTACCTTGTTGGTTTAGCCACTGGTAAATCTTTTCCAGGTCTTTTTCAAACATTCGGGTAAGCTTTTCATCACTTATATTGGCACCTTGCTGAGAAGTCCGCTCAAGCATAGTCCTTTGGGAGACCATTATCTCGGCTATGTTTCTGTCCATGAAAATGACTCGGTATTCATAGTCATGGGGCAGGTCATATAACAGCCGATAAACCATCTTTACTGCCTTGCCGGCAGCCACTTGCACCCAGGAAGGGTCGTCTTTGGTCTTTTTAACAGGCTCAAATTCAAAGTACCCTTTGGGATTATCCTGGTCACTTTTACGGATATTATCTGTAAGAATCGGCATACCGCCGGCTTCTAACGCCTGCATCATCATAGACGTGCCTGAACGGGGCAGGCCTGAGACCACTGTAACGAAATTTAGCTCCATAATTACTACCTTTTAAAATTGGCCCATTCGACTGCGCTCAGGACAGGCTTTGTTTTGGGTTTGCTTTTTTATAGCCCATATCCGCATTATTCTTCATAATCC
>JAUWBX010000097.1 GCA_030609625.1 Phycisphaerae bacterium | reverse complement strand
CACTTTATCCGCCGCGGCGGATTTAGCTCACTTTAGGCATTTTTTTGATAACCAATGAACCAAATAGCAAAATAGTGCAAAAAAAACCTACGGTTGTACCTGCTTCGGCAGTTTTCGAGGATAATACGGGACTCCTATAATAACCCCTGTCTCCACAGGGTTGAGCATGGAACGGAAACGTCGTGTGAAAAATTTAACCAATAACCAATATCAAGGAAAGACCTATGAAACTTGACGCAACAAAAATGAAGGACTGGCAGATTGCAGAAGCTGCCGAGGAGGAAATGAAACCTGTCAGCCAACTGGCCGAGGAGATGGGTTTAAAGGAAAGCGAGCTTATTCCAATGGGCCGCAAGCTGGCCAAAGTCGATTATCAACAAGCCCTTGCCCGCCTCCAGGACACTCCCGCAGCAAAGTACATTGATGTTACCGCCATTACACCGACACCTCTGGGCGAAGGAAAAACAACCACCGCCATCGGTCTGATTGAAGGCCTGGGCAAACTGAAAAAACGCGTTGTCGGAGCAATTCGACAGCCCAGCGGCGGGCCTACCTTCAATATCAAAGGCTCAGCCGCCGGCGGAGGTCTGGCACAGTGCATCCCGCTGACACCATTTTCCATCCGCCTTACAGGGGATATCGACTGTATCACAAACGCCCACAATCTCGCTATGGTTGCCCTGACCTCGCGTATGCAGCACGAACGCAACTATGACGATGCCCGCCTGGCAAAAAGCAAGCTAACACGAATAGATATCGACCCCGAAACTGTGCAAATGAAATGGGCAATGGACTTTTGTGCCCAGGCCCTGCGCAACATCAGGATCGGCCAAGGCGGAAAAATGGACGGCTACGAGATGGACTCAGGATTTCAAATTACCGTCTCAAGTGAGATTATGGCAATACTCGCAGTGGCCAGAGACTTAAAAGACATGCGAGAGCGTATGGCTAAAATAGTTGTGGCCTACGATAAAAAAGGTAATGAAGTTACCACCGCCGACCTTGAAGTTGACGGCGCTATGACCGCCTGGATGGCTGATACTATTAACCCGAATTTATTGCAGACAATTGAAGGCCAGCCTGTATTTGTACACGCAGGCCCCTTTGCAAACATCGCTGTCGGCCAAAGCTCCATTATCGCTGATATGCTCGGCACAAAATTAGGTGAATACCACGTTACTGAAAGTGGATTCGGTGCCGACATTGGTTTTGAGAAATTCTGGAATATAAAATGCCGAATGTCCGGCCTGGTACCAAACGCCGTTGTTATTGTTGCCACTGTTCGTGCCCTGAAGATGCACGGCGGCGGACCTGCAGTGAAACCCGGCATACCCCTGAGCGAGGAATACACTACTGAAAACCTCGAACTGGTCGAAAAAGGCTGTGAGAACCTCATCGCCAATATCGAAACGGTAAAGAAAAGCGGCGTTCGACCGGTCGTTTGTGTAAACAGCTTCTACACTGACACAAAGGCCGAAATCGCCCTTGTCCGCAAAATCGCCGAGCAAAACGGAGCCTTAGCCGCGGTTTCCGAACACTGGCTCAAGGGCGGCGATGGTGCAATCGAGCTGGCAGAGGCCGTGATTGAGGCCTGCAGTGAAACGAACCACTTCAAGTTCCTTTATGAGCTGGAGACACCGCTGAGAAAACGCATTGAACTAATCGCCAAGGAAGTTTACGGAGCCAACGGCGTAACTTATACCGACGAGGCACTGGAAAAAGCCAAGGCTATGGAGGCCGACCCGGTCAGCAAGACTTTAGGAACCTGTATGGTCAAGACCCACCTTAGTTTGTCGCACGACCCGAACCTGAAGGGCAGACCCGCCGGCTGGGAACTTCCAATCCGTGACATTCTTGTTTACAAAGGTGCCGGCTTTATCGTGCCCGTAGCAGGCGCGATAAAATTGATGCCCGGTACGGCATCGAACCCGGCTTTCCGCCGCATCGACGTGGATGTAAACACCGGAAAGGTTCAAGGTCTATTCTAACCACAGGGAAAAGGATATTTTGGGCTTTTACGCATCCGGGAAGCCAAAGTGTAAAGTGAGCTAAAGTTAAAAAAACAAATAACTTTAGGCACTTTAGGCACTCTAAACTTTAGGCACTTTCTAATTTCTTAATTCTTAGGAGTAACCGATGACTGCACAAATAATAGATGGAAAACAAGTAGCCGCCGATATGCGGACGGAACTAAAAGTTGAAGTGGCCAAACTAAAAGAACAGGGCATTGTTCCCGGACTGGGAGTCATCTTAGTCGGCGAAGACCCCGCTTCACAGTCTTATGTTACCGCTAAAGAGCGTGCCTGCGAAAATATAGGAATTTATTCCGATAACAACCGCCTGCCTGCCGAAACCTCACAGGAAGAATTGATGGCCTTGGTTGAGAAAATGAATAAAGACTCGAAAATCAACGGCATCCTGGTCCAATTGCCTTTACCAAAGGCTCTTAATGAGGCTGAGGTCCTGCTTGCAATTGACCCGGCCAAAGACGTTGATGGATTTCATCCGATAAATGTGGGCAAAATGATGGTAGGTGAAAAGGCGTTTCTGCCCTGCACCCCGCACGGCATTATTCAGCTATTGCTCCGCAGCGGTGTAACCATTGAGGGGGCTGAGGTAGTAATCGTCGGACGAAGCAACATAGTCGGCAAACCCCTGGCAAATATGCTTATCCAGAAAAAGCCCAATGCAAATGCCACCGTAACCGTCTGCCACACGCGCACCAAGAACCTTCCCTCTCACACAAAGCGAGCGGACATTGTCATCGCCGCCGCCGGTCGCCCAAATACCGTCACCGCGGACATGGTAAAAGAAGGTGTGGTGGTAATCGATGTTGGCGTCAACCGTGTCGAGGACGCAACAAAGAAAAAAGGCTATCGTCTTGTTGGCGATGTGGATTTCGAGGCCGTCAAGGAAAAAGCCTCATTTATTACCCCCGTCCCGGGCGGTGTAGGCCCAATGACAATAACTATGCTGCTTTACAACACGGTGGAATCGGCCAAAAGAGCCGCCGGCATTGAGGTTGCATAATAAAAGAACAGAGGACAGAGGACAGAGAACAGAGGACAGAACTTACTTCTGACTTCTGACTTCTGACTTCTGACTTCTGACTTCTATAACGCAGGCTGACCTGCTTGTTACCCTGAGCGCAGCAAAGGGTCTCGTTTGTACGAAAATAAAGATGTTAAAAACCCAAAAAACTGCGAAATCCAGCCGTTTTTTCTACACTTTTCAACTAAAAATATTCATTTATGTAACAATTTAACCCCATATCCAATTCTTTTACCTCGTATTGCTTGACATTATTTTAAACTTTGCATATACTACTCGTTTTTATCCTGGTGGGGTTATAAGACTTCAATGGGAAAAAAGTCATGATAAAGAGGATTTTGTTAACTGCCGTGTTTTTGTTATCCGTGGTGGGCACGGCACAGGCCGAAGAAGGCCAGTTGGGTGTTACTCTCGACCTGACTTATATGAGTAAGTGGATGACTAAAGGTGCCGAAGGCTATGGCCAACAAGGCGCGCTTTTCAAAACCATCGACCTCGATTTGTATGACACTGGCTTTGGTGTGAAAGTTACTCACCGCAATGCCACCGCAAGCGGCTACGTTGATAAGCAGAGGTTTGATTACAGACCGTATTACAAAAGTGTGCTTTTCGAGGGCGAATCTTATGCCACAAACTACAACATTAGTGCCGGCTATGAACACTACACCGGTCTGGCCCGAGATGTAGCTAATACTACATTCGAATGGATATTTGCCTTTTCCTGGCCTAATCTTACACCGCAGGGCATCGTCCCTAACTACATCGCTCATTATGAATACCCGGCTGGAAGCGGTTATGCTCATCACGACGTTGCCGGCTGGGTCCACCGTTTCGGTCTTGGCTATGACCTGGACGTAACTGAGCTGCCGGAACCTCTCCATCTGTCCGGAGAGATTGCTTACAGGGACGGTCTTGACGGCAAAACAAAAGACCACGATTGGTCACACGCAACCTTCGGACTTTCAACAAAACTTAAAATCACTGACAATCTGGCTTTGGTCCCTGGACTTTACTATCAGATAACAATGGATAATTCGGTCTGCAAACATGACGACGTAACATATTGCGTTCTGAGTATGAGGTACAAATTCTAAATAGTTCCTGTTGCGGAAACAGTATTTGTCATTCCCGCGAAAGCGGGAATCCAGCTTTTTCGCTCTGGACCCCTGCTTCCGCAGGGGTGACATCGTCAGTTTTTGTTTTCCGCAACAGGTACTAAATAGCAGTTTTTTCAATTGAGGTATTCGATAGATTCAGATAGCTTAAATCGCTCATCGTTTTAACACTGCCAGGATAGCTGATGCTTCACCTGATAGCATTAAGTATTTTGTTTGGAACTGAACACATAACTCGTTGGAGAGTATAAATAGAAACCATTAAGATATAATAATCTTGAGTTACTCAAAGGAGAACGTTATGGCACAGAAAAAAGCAATTGACTCTCTTATGATCGAAAAGCGGACATTTCCGCCGCCGGCATCAATTAAGGCCAATGCTTATATAAACAGCACCGAGCAATATCAACAGATGTGGGAGAAGTCAATTAACGACCCGGACGCCTTTTGGTTGGAGCAGGCAAAAAGCCTCTCCTGGTTTAAGGAGCCCACCAAGAGTCTCCGTTACACCTGGGATACGAAGAATCGAAAAATTGAGCATACCTGGTTCGCCGATGGCCAGTTAAACGTCGCATATAACTGTCTCGACCGGCATCTTGGAACGCCAATCGAAAACAAGACCGCACTGCTCTGGCAAGGTGAAGACGAAGACAACGTCAAGAAATTCACCTACAAAGAACTGCACAAGCAGGTTTGCAAATTCGCCAACGTCCTCAAATCAAAGGGCATAAAGAAAGGTGACCGTGTAGCAATTTATCTGCCGATGGTCCCCGAGCTTCCTATCGTTATGCTCGCTTGTGCCCGTATCGGCGCTATTCATTCGATTATCTTCGGCGGATTCAGCGCCGAAGCCATCGAGGGACGTATCAACGACTCCGACTGCAAAATGCTTATTACCTCCAATGTCTCGCTGCGAGCCGGCAAGCACATCAAGCTCAAGGACATCGCCGACGCCGCACTGGAAAAAACACCTACAATTAAAAATGTAATAGTCGTCAAAGTCAATGACGACCCCTGTAATATGAAAGACGGCAGGGATACATGGTATCACGACGAGATAGCAGATGCAGCCGAACAATGCGAAGCCGAATCTATGAATGCTGAGGACCCGCTGTTTATCCTTTACACATCCGGCTCGACCGGCAAGCCCAAGGGTGTCGTCCATACGACAGGCGGATACCTGATGAACATCACCCTCACTCACAAAACCATCTTCAACATTCACGACGACGATATTTACTGGTGCACCGCCGACATCGGCTGGGTAACCGGACACAGCTACATCGTCTATGGCCCACTCGCAAACGGAAGCACATCATTGATGTTTGAAGGCGTTCCAACCTACCCGGATGCCGGACGCTTCTGGCACATCTGTGACAAATTCGGCGTCACCGTCTTCTATACCGCACCCACGGCCATTCGCGCCCTGATGCGGCTCGGCGAAGAATGGCCCGCTAAGTACAAACTCGATTCGCTCAGGATTCTCGGCTCCGTCGGCGAGCCGATAAATCCAGAGGCCTGGATATGGTATTATGAGAAAATCGGCCGCAAACGCTGTCCTATCGTAGATACGTGGTGGCAGACCGAGACCGGCGGCATCTTAATTACGCCGCTGCCGGGTGCCCATACGTTGAAACCCGGCAGTGCTTCACGACCCTTCTTTGGTGTTGACCCCATCGTCCTGCGAGATGATGGAAGCCAATGCGATGTAAATGAAGGCGGTAAGCTCTGCATACGCAAACCCTGGCCCGGAATGATGCGCACAATGTGGGGCGACCACGACAGGTTCATTGATACATACTTCACAATGTACGACAATATCTATTTCGCCGGCGATGGCTGCCGTATCGACCAGGATGGCGATTACTGGCTAATGGGCAGAATCGACGACGTCGTCAACGTCTCAGGCCACCGAATCGGAACCGCTGAAGTTGAAAGCGCCCTGGTCAGCCACGAAAAGGTTGCCGAAGCTGCCGTTACGCCCGTGCCGCACGACATCAAAGGACAAGGTCTCTATGCCTTTGTTACACTCATAGCTGGCGTCGAAGAAACCGACGAGCTAAAGAAGGAGCTTGTTATACACGTACGAAAGCAAATCGGCCCTATCGCAACACCTGAAGTCATTCAATTTGCACCCGCACTTCCGAAGACCCGCTCCGGCAAGATTATGCGGCGAATCCTCCGCAAAATTGCTGAGAAGAATACAGACAACCTCGGCGATATTAGCACTCTCGCAGACCCGAGCATAGTCGAAGCATTGATTAAAGGCCGAAGCGAATAATAAAAACGTCCGCCCTAACAGACCGTAAACAAGCCGGACGTGTATTGTAAACACACGTTCGGCCTGTTTTCAATAAAGGAAACCATATTTATGAGCGAAGAAATAACAACAGACCAACCAAAAATCAAAAACCATGGATGGCAAGTTACCTTTGCGGGAATGGGAATTAACCTGGCACTCGGAATACTCTATACATGGAGCGTCATAAGCAAGCGTATCCCTGATGACTGGGGCTGGAATGAGGACGACAAGTCCCTGCCGTATATGATTGCATGTCTGGTATTTTCACTTATTATGGTACCGGCCGGAAGAATGCAGGACAAAATCAGCCCAAGACTCGTAGCCACAATAGGCGGCATATTAGTCGGACTCGGATTCATAATTGCCGCTATGACAACTTCGCTTATGGTCTTCGTCATTGGCTTTGGCGTATTTGTCGGTGCCGGCCTTGGTTTTGGCTATGCTTCTGCGACACCTCCCGCGGTAAAGTGGTTCCCAGCGGCAAAGACGGGCCTTATCACTGGAATAGTGGTTTCAGGTTTCGGACTGGCTTCAGTTTATGCCGCACCGCTGACAACCTGGCTGATAGTTAATCTTAGTTTCAGCACTGCGTTGCTGCTGTTAGGTATTGCATTTTTGGTCGTCGTGGTCGTACT
>JAUWBX010000197.1 GCA_030609625.1 Phycisphaerae bacterium | reverse complement strand
ATGTTAGCGTTGTACGAATTAGGTCTTTTGAAGATTGGTCTGTATCAGGGTGAGTCGAATTCAGAGCAGAAGAAAAAGTATTTAGCGGATGCCAGAGCAACTTTAGAGAGCTTTCTCAATTTGTATCCGGCCAGTTTCTGTGCCGAGCAAGTCAAAAAGAACCTGGATGGCCTGCCGAGTAATTGATGCTTGTTTTTGGTGGTCTTTTCGGATTAACATTCCTGACATATATCAACATTATTGACCCTAAAGCATCAGTAATCAGCCGTTTTGGGTGATTTGAGTTGACTATTCTGTAGATTTTGTTAGTATGGAGATTGGCTGGAGGCATTTTCTTTGCGCTTTTTAGGCCTTTTTACTGCTGTGAGTTAAATGAGAACAATGACATTGGCGAAGAGTGATTCCAATTTGCTGTTGCGGGTGATGGTAAATGAAAAGCTATAATTCATCCTCTGACCGAGACACTCGGACTTCGACGAGCTCAGTCGAGCCGAAAATTCTGCTTGTCGGCGACGTCGGTAAAGCCTTTTTAGATGCCGGTGCCATTGCAGAGAATCGCTATGAAGTCTGCGCCAGTGTGCTTGATGCGGTTGATGCGGCAGCGAAGAATGACTTTGCAGGAATCGGCGTTGTGATGTTTGGGATGTCAGCCAAATTAAGTTTGTCCCTGAGAGTGTTGCGAGATAGCAGCGATGCGAAAATTGTTCTTTTAGCACAGATGTACGAAGAGCCGATAGCGATACGACTGGTCGGCTCGGCCTGCAACGGGACAAGTGTGGCGGATGATTATTTGATTTGTCCTGTCCAGCCGGACAGATTTTACGAGTACGTTATTACCACCGAGGGCCGCAGTGCGGAAGGGGCCGGCCTCTCTGCGCCTGTCGATGCAACAATAGAAATGAAAATCAAACACCTTGAAAGATTGGCTACAGAGGATGATTTGACCGGTCTGAAAAACAGGAGATATATCTGGGAATTTTCCCGGCAGATTATAGAACACGCCAGGAAGGGAAACGGGCGGGTAACGCTGCTTGTTTTTGATATTGACGACTTCAAACATTACAACGACCTTTACGGCCATCTCGCCGGCGATGAGGTTTTGAAACAAGCTGCCGTTTTGATGCAGCGCTGCTGCCGGGGGCACGACGTTGTCGGCAGGATTGGCGGTGACGAGTTTGCAGTTGTTTTCTGGGATTCCACTTGGGGACGACTACCTGGGGCACAGGTTACGGCGGAGCCGCAGGCTAAACCGGCTGCCGTGCCCACCAAGGGTGCTGAGAGACGCTCAGCCAGAGCCGACCATCCTAAGGAAGTAATCTTTATAGCAAAGCGGTTCGTAAGAGAATTAGAGAAATCCGAATTGCCCGCACTTGCCGGATTAGGTCCGGAAGGTACGGGGGTCCTGACGATAAGCGGCGGACTGGCAAGCTTTCCCCGAGACGGTTCGACAATTCAGGAGCTTTTTCAGCAGGCGGACAAGGCACTGCTGGAGGCCAAACGCAGCGGCAAAAACAGAATCTATCTGGTCGGAAAGCCCCAAAGTGACATCGCCGACATAGATTAAGAGCTTATCCGAATAACCGCCTCGTTATGAGGCCAAGCGGTAGGGTGGGGCTTGCCCCACCATTATTTCTAATCAGCAGGGAACTTCGTGCATTCTATTGAATTTTGTTGAACCGCGCATAACGGCCGGCATCAGCGGCGCGGGCGGCAGCCCGCGTCCGCCTGGATGCTGTGGTTAAGTGGCTTTACCAGCAGTTATTGCATTAAGTGATTAATCATATGCCAAGCGCATTTCTTCGTTTGGTAAGACATGCCTAATTCGATCTTGCCATTTATCAGACTGCCAAGTGCCTAGTACTTCGTGAGTCAGGTAATAGTTTTGAGGAATTGGATGAGTGCCAATTACTACATCCAATCCATACTTAGTGGGAATGTAATTACAAAATGCTTCCAAACGTGGACAAGGTGGATAACCGACCACTAAACCGGTGGCCAAATGGATGACATCTGCTCCATTTTTTTTCATTTCTGCTGGAGCGTATTCTACATTTCCGCCAGGACACCCCCCGCAGGTAGTAAATCCTACAAGCTCTATTTCCTCTCCCTTGTACAGTGAAAAAGCCCCTTCACGATTGCGCATGGCTCGCAGACACTTCCCGCCTGCACAAGTGTGATAACGGTTACAAATTATTATGCCAATCTTCTTCATTTTCATGATACCCCTATAAATATTTTATTTTGATCAAAGAATGATACACCACTTAACGTCAGGGATGAGGCGCGCTGCTAGGCGTCGCCTCCATCCTCTTGTTCGCCCATTGTCTCTGGCACTGCCAATCCCTTCGGTTGGTCGTGTCTATGCAACACGAAGAAGACTGCGATTCCCGATGATAGTCTGCCGACGTCGTTACTGATATCACGAAGGGGTTGTTGGACATTCCTCTTGCCAATAAGATCCATTGTCCCGGCAATGCTACTGCGATCAAGACAGATGAGTGCGAAACTGCACTCTGCGACAGTGAACGATTCGACGGAAGCAGTTGGGTGCCGGGCATCTATCTCGTGTGCGGTGTGTTCAAACTCACTTAGCCAATCCTGAAACAACGTTCGCCTATTACATGCGATCGACAGAAGCGGTGCGCCTGCCAGAGTATATCGTTGCGGTCTTCCGGAAAACCAGAAATCACGTATCACCTGAATAGTGAAGTCCGGACTGGGTTTGTACCCATTGCCATAGACCAGCGTAGGTATGGAGGGGTCTGTGTGAATGGGACCGAGCACACGATAGAATCCTTCAATTGCAGATGCTTCCGACAACTCCGCACTGCCAGGACCTGCATCATCTCGGGCGAATCCCCTGTGAGTTTCCCAGAAACGCAGTCCAAAAGTCCTGGCTGTCGGATCCTCGATACCGAGGCGCCGGAAACAGGAAGCACAAATGAGCCAGGGCGTCGGATCTCGAGACCGCTCTACACTCGCACTACCAATGGCGTCAATGAGACTGATACCGAGTTCCTTACAGCGCTCAGGTAATAGCCTCAAGCCGCCGGAGAAGCAGCGCACCCAGTATTCAGGGTTCTCCGTGACTTGGGCGGTTGTCACTTGAAAGCCCTGACTGACTTTCAGGCCACAAGAATATACATCACAGACAGCACCAGCTTCTTGCATGACATCAATTCCATATCCGTGGGCGAACTATGTATATATGGTTTCCGCATAAGACCTTATGTCTCTCTGAGTGTCCGTATAACACCCCTTTGCCCGAAGTCCGTAAGTAATTCCTTCGAAACGACTTAGGCCGGTTCTCCTTCTTATTGGGGGCCTTATATGGTTTCCGTATAACATCCCAAGCCTTTCGTTGCAAACCAAGAAATCATGAACTTACGACTTTGCCGCTTCTGAGTTATACCAACCGCTATTGTACGCTCCTAAAATACAAAAAAATTCTGATCTGTCAAGAAAGATTTGACAATCAAATAGGTGGTTTCTTTTTGCTTAATACATTGATTTGACTTAGGCAACTGTGTACTCAACCGTTATAATCCCTGGATTATCACTTAATTTTCGGCAATTCGACAAACCAGCAGCAATCTACTGATTTTGTATTAATATAATCTATATCGGATACCAAGAATACCTAAGATACTTAGGTATTATTTCCCTCGCCGAACAAAAACCTTTGGAAAGGATAGGAACTGCCACCTGATCGTCACACAATACGCAACCGCCCTCCGCACTTCGTCATTCAATATTCATTGTTCGATATTCTCCTTTTCTCGGCCATCCGCCATCCGTCCTGGAGTTTACCCAAGAGTTTATCCCCGGGAGCCATCCCCCTGACTCGCAGCAGGGGTGTGCAGGCTTCTCTGTTTCTCTGCCGGGGGTTCTCTTCCCCGGTAAATCTTATTTAAGCGACAACCTTGAACAGCCTAACCTTCCCCTTCACCGGCACTTTAGCTCTCGTCGGGACGGAGCCCGCCGCAGCCCGGCACTTTAGGCACTTTAGTTCACTTTAGCTCACTCCTCACTAACGAAAATCCAGCAATTAGTGGGGAGTCTCGGAGATTTTTTTCAAATCTACTTGAAATCAAACTCAAAATATGGTATAATGCATCTAACTAATGGATTAGGGTCACAATAAATAATAAATAATAAATAATCAATCATAAATCCGGAGGGCTCTCCCAAATTGCCATCGAGAATCTAACTTTAGGCACTTTAGCTCACTCTTCACTCTCTCGCACCTCTACATCTGTCGAGAACCCTCTACAAATCAACCCTTTTTATGCAAAACAAACCCAATTTCCGAAAAAGTCAAATGAATGTAAATCCATATAATACAACGGATTATAAAAATATTGCCAATTGGACACTTGGTCAAAACAAACCCAATTCAAACCCAATCAAACCCAATCTCCAAAAAGCTAAAATGAACGTAAACTTAACTTTAACAAAGGATTACAGAAAAAAAGATGCTTTCACCGTCCGAATAAACAAACCCAATTTCTTCAAAGGCCCAAAATGAGCGCAAACTTATATGTTATAGAGGATTATGAAAATGAAACCGCCTTCAGGCCCAAAAAAACAAACCCAATTCAAAGCCAATTTCAAACGGGGCGTCCACTCATGGACAGCAGAAATTACAAAAAATATTTGACCTTGTCGCTGGGGGCCGATAGAATTTGCTGTGTACCAGAAGTTATCTGTTGCAACCGAAATAATGAGAAAGGGTTTCAAACATGTCTATGAACAATTCTAAAAAAGTGTCCCTTGCGGCGGCGGCTACCGGAGTGATGTCGGGAGTTGCCGGTGCCGCCCGGAAAAAAGCAGTGGCTGAACTGATGGCCGGGATAAGGGACGACAACGCCAAGGTGCGAACAGAGGCCTGGCAGAGCGCCGGCGAAGTCGGAGCCGCAGCGGTCAAGCCGTTGGCGAGAGTAATGACTAACAGAGAGCTCGAAGTGGCTCGTGCGGCGAAGCGCGGATTATGGAAGATAGTTCGCCACGCCGGTCGCCCCAAGGCCGGCAATGAAAGGAGGGCAGTTGTCGGCAAGCTGGTTGAGTTGTTGGGCGATGAGCAGCCTGTGCCTGTTCGCCGTGAAGTGCTGTGGATGCTTTCGGAGATAGGCAGCAGAATGTCCATCAAGCCGATAGCAGCTTTGTTGTCGAACAGAGAGCTGCGTGAGGACGCCCGGATGGTATTGCAGCGAATTCCGAGCAAAAGTGCGGTTGCGGCACTGAGAGTAGGGCTTCAAAGCTGCCCCGAGGACTTCAAGCTTAATATAGCGCAGTCGCTTCGACAGCGCGGCGTAAAGGTTCG
>JAUWBX010000044.1 GCA_030609625.1 Phycisphaerae bacterium | reverse complement strand
AAGGGCCACTAACATCACAAACGCTAGGAGTTGCTGACATTCCGTGGGCTCCAAATTAGACCACCCATGGAAGGCTCCGGCGGATAGATAAAACCCGGCGACCACAGCCACCGACCATACCATAAAGTTTATCGTCTTAGTTTCGCTGAATAAGGACCGTTTAGCAGCCGAATTCTCATAGACATCAAGGTGCTTGTTTAGTTCGGCAAAGTTTTGTTTGTAAATACATCTCCGTATCTCACGCCATGCTCTCACATAGTGGGCAAGCACCAACGTGTATTTTTGAAGGCATAAACGGACAGCGAGAGCCAAGGTGCCAACCAGAAATGCGATAACTAAGGTTATGGAATAAGCATCTGTGGAAACATTAGATTCTTTGAATAGCAACATTACTGTGCCTGCAGCAGCCAGCGCGACCGTATACAGAAACCCTGTAAGCCACGAGCGCCCCCTCTCAATGTGTCGATAATGCTCCTAGGCCTGCTTGAATTCCTCCAGAAGTAGATCTTCCTTCGTTGTCCGCATAATATTAACTCTCCAGTCAGTCAGTTTCTCATAGGACCCGCATTAAGTCCTTAACATTAACAGAAGAGATTCTACTATTTATGCTATACTCTACAGCCATAATGAAAAACGCCAAGAGTAACGTGGCCTTTTCTTCTGATATTTCCATTTTTACGCACATGGCTGTTACATTATGAATCGTAGTTTTCACGCTCTTGGAGCATAGTCAAGATGGCCCGTTTTAGCTCAGGAACATCACGCTGAGTAATCTCCCAGACTCTGTCTATATCAATACCCAGATAATTGTGAACAAGCACGTTGCGAAATGCCGCGATACGTGCCCACTCGATCTCAGGGTGTGCTGCTTTCAAGGCATCCGAAAGGTGCTGGGTCGATTCAGACATCGTTTGAAGGTTTCTTAGCACAGCATCCTGAAGTACGTGGGACTCTATGAAACAATCCCGTCCCTCAGCTACATTTTCCTCGATACGCTGGATACACTCTCGGATATGCCGCACGTAGGCAATATCGTCTTTCATAGTGGAACAGCCTCACGGAGCACATATTCACGAATAAAGGGATTAAGTCCATTCTCTGTCACAATCTCGACGCGGCGACCAAGAATTTTTTCAAGGTCCAGGATAAGTCCAGCAGGAAACCACGAACTTGTGGTTGGACCTGCCTCGACGAGCAGGTCAATATCGCTTTCCGGTCCGGCTTCGCCGCGCGCTGCGGAACCGAAGACACGAACGTTGTACACGCCGTGCCTGGCGGCAATGTTCTGGATGTCATCGCGCTTTTTGCGGAGAAGATGTTTTACAGTCATAAACTACTCCTACAGCTCAAGGTGCCATCACGGCCCTGGAACGGCTCAAGTTTAACAGTTCTCTTGATATTTTACACGATTACCCGTTGAAAACAAAACAAACTTTTGCTATAATAGTTCGTAGTTAGAATGGTCAATAGTAAATAATAAATAATAAATTGAAAAGAGTGGGTCGGGCGACCGCTGGCTTTTTATGAAAGCTGGAGGAAAGTCCGAGCAGGACAGGGCACGGTGGTGGCTAACAGCCACCCGGGGCGACCCGCGGGAAAGTGCCACAGAAAATACACAGCCGATGATTTCGGCTTGCCGGAACACAGGCAACGGTGAAATGGTGTTCTCCTTCGCCCTTTGGGCTTCGGAGAATTCTGCGAAGCTTACTCTTTAGTGAGCGAAGCAGAACGGTAAGAGCGCACCGCGGCGCCGGTGACGGCGCCGGCAGGGTAAACCCCACCGCCTGCAAGACCAAGTAGCTGGCTACTCGGCCCGAGTGTGAGTCCGATGTCCTTTTAGAGGACTCTGCTGGCGGGTAGGTCGCTTCCAGCAACTATTAGGGCGTAAGCCCAAACTCAATAGGTGCCGGAGAGCCAACTGGCAACAGTTGGTCAAGATAAATGGTCGCCGTCCGCCGTTACCGGCGGAATACAGAACTCGGCTTACGGACCCGCTCTTTTTTTGGTTTGCTTCTTTTGACTTCTATCATATGCGTAAACGCGCCTAAGCGGATTTTGACCCTTACAATATCGGTCCCAATGACCATTTGAATTTTGCCCTTGTCGAAATTAATGTGGTCGAACTCAACACCATCGGCCTGGCTCAACCTCGTTGCCAGCACAGGTGAGCTGTCCAGCTTGCGCAAAATCACCTCAAATGTTTGGTTGATGAGCATCCTGCAAATATCAAGCATTTCGTTTTCCTGGCCGGTTGCATTTGTATTATCGCTAAGCTCACCTATATCCTTGCGAAGATTGTCTAAGGCATTCCTCAGTATTGCGATTCGCCTCGCATTTTCGGTTGTGTCGGGCTCAGCAGGCATTTCTTTTTCCAACACCATTTCGCAGTCAAATCTAAGGCCTCGACTGGGCCGAAGCTGAAAACTTCTGGCCTTGTCATCTACGATGAAGAAATACTTTCGTATTGCATTCAATTCGTTTTCCTGGAAGGTAACCATATTGAACCATGTCTGATAACCGTCCTTGCTTTGTCCCAATGAGACAACAACGTTCTCGCTGTGGCTAATCAGCTCATCTCCCGCAAAACCGGCTCCAGGCTCATCTTTCAACCTTTGTATCTTAGGCACTGCGTCGTGAATAACGCTCTGCTTTACCATTATCTGGTCATAGGGAGTCGAAAGTTTAGCTTGATAGGAAAGCTGCCGAGCCTTGGCCCATGGGGACACGGTAGAACAGCCCCCCGGCAAAGTGCCCAGAAGCAAAACAGCGAAGAGGCGCATGGCAACCGTCGATTTACGACTTACAATTTTTGTTTTTTTCGCCGCGAAGCGGCAGTCAGAAATCGTAACCTGCTTTGATTTTATCCGCCTCATAACATCTCTCCTTTGGCCTTTCGTACTTCATGCCTCGAATAACGATTCACGGTTCTTTCTTCGTAGCAATGCTGCTGCGAAGAATGAGAACACGCTTCTCGCTTTTAGACTTCCTTCGAATCAATCCACTTCATCATCTTGCGCAATTCTCGACCGACGGTTTCCAGCTGGCTGTCGTGGTCTTTTTTGTATAACGCATTAAAGTTCTTAAGCCCGGACTTGTATTCGTTTACCCATTCCTTGGCGAATTCGCCGGAGGTAACCTCAGCTAATATTTTCTTCATCTCAGCTTTGGTTTGCTCAGGAATAATTCTCGGCCCACGGGTCAAATCACCGTATTCGGCGGTATTGGATATACTGTATCTCATATAGCTCATCCCGCCCTCATACATAAGGTCAACTATCAGTTTCACCTCATGCATACACTCGAAGTAAGCAATCTCAGGTTGGTATCCGGCTTCCACTAACGTTTCAAAGGCGGCTTTAATAAGCGACGTCAGACCGCCGCAAAGAACACACTGCTCACCGAACAAGTCCGTTTCCGTCTCTTCTTTGAATGTTGTTTCAATAACACCCGCTCGGGCGCCGCCGATTCCGTTTGCCCAGGCAAGGGCGATTTGCCTGGCATCACCGGTTGCATCCTGCTGGATAGCTATAAGGTTTGCCACACCGCCGCCTTTTTCGAACTCACTGCGAACCAGATGCCCCGGCCCCTTTGGAGCAATCATCACAACGTTAACAGTCTCCGGCGGCACGATATACTTGAAATGAATATTAAAGCCGTGACAAAAACCAAGCGTCTGGCCAGCCGCCAAACTGGGCCCAATTGAATCAGCATAGACTTTCGCCTGGACCTCATCCGGCACGGTTACAATAATCAGCGCCGCGCCGTCCATGGCCGTTTTTATGTCGGTTGGCGCAAAGCCGTGCTTTCTCGCAAGCTTAAAGTTATCTGTACCTTCCAACTCAGCCACCGCTACCTCTATCCCGCTGTCGCGCAGATTCAGACTGTGCGCATGGCCCTGGCTGCCATAGCCAATAACCGCCACCTTCTTACCCTTTAACGCATCTATCGGAGCATCTTTTTCGTAATAGATTTTCGCTGCCATAGCTTTAATTCTCCTTACTTTGTTTGTATTCCAGGAATTATTAAACCACCTGTTCTTGCTCTTGAACTTCTTCAAAACCCAAAACCCGGCTCAAATTCGGTGAAACGGTGAGTCGTCCATTCGACCGCCGGATTTCGCACCTGCGCATTATATTAAAAGCTGCTGTTTAGGCAAGGAATTTACTGAATGGATTAGTAAATGGGTGGATGAGTCAGCGCATATACGCATTCACACATTTACGCATTTACGCATAAACTTATTCACGCTTCAATCTTTGCATGTCGAGGCATCGCGATTGTCCCGGTCCTGGCCACGCTCTTAATCCCATAAGGCTTGCACACATTGATGAAGGCCTCAATCTTGGCCTCAGGCCCGCTGATCTCGACCATAACAAACTTTTGGCTGATGTCAACAACTTTGCCTCTAAACATTTCTATCAGCGACAAGATTTCAGGCCGCTTCTCAGGTGGCACCGAAATAGCTATAAGCATCAAATCACGCGCTACCACAGGCTGTCCGACAAAATCCTGGACCTTGACGACAGGAACAATCTTGGCTAATTGTTTTCGAACTTGCTCAAGGACCCTGTCATCACCAATAACAACAATCGTCATCCGGCTCAACTGTGGGTCTTCGGTTCGCCCGACAACCAGCGAATCAATATTAAACGCCCGCGCCGCAAACATCCCCGCAACATGGGCAAGAACGCCCGGCTTGTTTTCAACCAACGCACTTATTATATGCTTCATTTTTCATCCAACTTTCTAAGGACAAATCAGATTAATCTTTCTAATATATCAAGCCCGCTCATTTCATCTATACTTTTGCCCGCCGGAACCATAGGCCAGACATTTTCTTCTCTCTCGACTCTAAAGTCAACAACGCAGGGCTTTTTTTCTGCCAGCATCTGCTTGACCGCTTTGGGAACTTCTTCTTTTTTATCGACAGTAATCCCAACCGCACCCAGGGCACGCGCAATGACCGCATAGTCCGGATTGGACAGATAGCTCTTGGAATAGCGCTTATTGTAGAAAAGCTCCTGCCACTGCCGAACCATTCCCATATATCCGTTATTTAAGATACAGACATTTATCGGCAAATTGTGTTCAACCGCCGTCGCAAGTTCCGTCATCGTCATATTGAAACTGTGGTCGCCGTCAATATCAATAACTGTCACATCGGGCATAGCTACCTGAGCGCCTATGGCAGCCGGCAGACCATAACCCATCGTCCCAAGTCCGCCGGAGCTTATGAACTGTCTGGGCCTGATGAATTTGTAAAATTGGGCCGCCCACATCTGATTTTGCCCGACGCCCGTCGTTACGATTGCCCCGCTTTTCGTCTGACGGCAAAGCTCCTCAACAACGAACTGCGGCTTAATCGTCGACGAATCCTGGTCATACCGAAAGGCAAACTTCTTTTTCCATTCGGCGATTTTATTGAACCATCTTTTTCTCTCACGGTATTCAACTTCCTTAACCAGCTCGCCAAGGATGACTTTGGCATCGCCCACAACAGGAATATCCACGCTAACATTCTTCGATATACTCGCAGGGTCAATATCGATATGGATTATCTTCGCATTCGGAGCAAACGTCTCGACTTTGCCCGTAACCCGGTCATCAAACCGGGCACCGACGGCAATCAACAAATCGCACTCCTGCACGGCATAATTGGCATACGCAGCGCCGTGCATCCCGAGCATATCCAGAGATTCCGGCCTTCTCTGGTCGTAACTACCTAATCCTAAAAGTGTCATTGTTACAGGCAGATGTGCCTTTTCCGCCAATGCTCTTAGCTCCTGGCTTGCGTTGGCGCTGACAACACCGCCGCCGACATAAAGCACCGGCTGCTTGGATTTATTTATCGCTTCCGCAGCCGTTGATATCTGTCTGGCGTGTCCTTTGGTCCGAACCCGGTAACCAGGCAGCTTCATCTCAGCCGGACCGCCGGTACTGCACTTGGTGACCTGCACGTCAACCGGTAAATCAACCAGCACCGGACCGGGCCGACCGGTCGAAGCAATATAAAATGCCTCCCGAATGATACGGGCCACGTCTTTAACATCCTTGACAATACAGTTGTATTTCGTAACCGGACGGGTAATACCGGTAGTGTCGGCCTCCTGGAATGCGTCATTTCCGATAAGCTCGGTGCGGACCTGACCCGTCAACGCAACTAACGGCACCGAGTCCATCATCGCCGTAGCAAGACCGGTAACTAAGTTGCACGCACCCGGACCGCTGGTCGCAAGCATAACGCCGACCTTTCCACTGGCGCGGGCGTACGCATCAGCCATATGACACCCGCCCTGTTCGTGGCGCGGAACTATAAAATTAATCGGCGCATCATACAGCCTGTCGAACAAAGGCAGCACTACCCCGCCCGTATAACCGAACATTGTCTCCACACCCTGTTCAATGAGCGTATCGACGACGATTTGTGCGCCTGTCTTAACGGCTTGCTCGCCGCGGCGGGTGATTTGGTCGGCTGAACCAGCCGAAGTACGGGATTTGGATTTCATTTCTTTATTCCTTTCCTGACAAACCTTATCGGAGTCCCATCCCTGGCCGCCGGCGGGCGAGCTTGTGCCCCACATATCGGCGGACAAGCTTGTCCCCGTGAAAACGGGGAATGGAAACCCTTTTTGTTATTCCGGCAGGCCCCCGCTTTGCGGGGACCCTAAATTATGGCTCTGCTGGGTCCCTCCGGCGAGTCAACCGTTTCTACACTGAAACGACCGAATCATCCGAAGATTCTAATCCCTGCCATAATCCCGTAACCATCCCATAAAGGGATATCTCAGGGTCGTATTTGCATGTTTTCACACAAACACAGAGGTATTATACAAGAACCAACCACCTCTGTCAATTATTTTCGGCAATTTATATGGCCGACAATAAAGATTTTTCCCCTTTAGGCCCCGACAAATACTTACGTGCCTATAAGGCACCGAAGCAATCGCAATACTGTTTAGCCCCCCAACCCCGAAGGGCGTTGGGGGGTCACCCAACATCACCACACAACGCCCATAATAACTGTCCCCTAATCTATCGCGGATTTCGCACCACTTTGACTTCGACATTGGACATTCAGATTCGATATTCGATATTCTTTTCCCCCTTTTTGATTTGCCTTTCCCCTTCTTTTCTGTTATTCTCTGTCCCTAAAGGCGTTATGCGGACATCTTGAACAGCGCAGCGAAGAACCCGATTTATCGGGGCCAGTACCGTAAGAAAACCACAGGATATTCTAATGGTGGAATGGTTTAAGAATCTAAGTGAGGGTTGGCAAACGGCCATATTTGGAGCAGGTGTAGCTGTTGCTCTTGCAGTTATCGGTGGGTTATTCGCATTATTCAAATGGCTGGTTGGTAAAAAGGATGGCCCTCCCCCGCAGCAAAAGACTATACATCAGAAAGGTTCGGGAAATAAAGCCACCGTTATCGATGTTTCCGGAAACACTGCCAACATTGCTGGAAGAGATATTCATACTGGCATAAACAAAGACGTACTAAATTCTGCATTGAAGGCACTTAATACGGCACTGTCTATGGTTGACACAGACCAGAGTAAGAATCTTGTGTCTGAACTTAAGAATATCTCAGATGAGAAGCTAAGCACCCCTATTGAACTGGTACAGGGTAAACATAACAATCAACAGAAGCTTCAGTTAGTAGAGAAAGAATTCCAACTCTATGGTGAACTTTGGAAAGCGCTTGTTGATGTGCGTTCATCAATAATCATTACACCTACCCTTGATAGGATGCCAGAAGGAAAATCGCCTTATGATGTATACAAGGACAGATATGATGTTGCGGTTGATGCCTTTAACAAAGCTAAGAACTTATTTGAAAATAATCGCCCTTTCTATCATGATGATGTAAGCAAGATAACTATAGACATTCTCAGTCAATGTCGAGGGTATATCAGTTGTGTTGCACAAATGTTACGCTCTGGAAGTTTTGATGATGAATTACACGACAAAGCCGATGAGTTGCTTGAAATAATACCTAAAGCAATCGATGAAATTGAAAAAGCGATAAAAAGAAGAATTGGTTTATTACCAAAGTCTGAGATTGACAACGGCGTTCCTATTAGTCCAGGACTAAGATTTATAGAAGAGATCACAAATGGCTCAATAACTTACCAAAGCAATACTTTGAATTTTAAACCATTAATAGGCCTCAAGATGTCTATCATAGGTGGATATATTAAGCGCAATGCCTTTGGTAAGCTAGAAGCTTATATTCAAACTGATATCCCATTTCAGCCCCTTCAACGCCTAAATGAACAACTTGGATTGGATTCTATACGCCTTTTCAGCGGAAGCGATATTATTTCGGTGGACACTGATAATCCAACAGTATTTACGTCATCTACCAGTCACATCCTTCCCAAAGGAGAGATGGTATTAAATCTTTCAACATGGCAGGAAGTACCCTTTCTTATGAATATTCATGTTCAAACACAGACAACAGCTTCCGGTCATTTGAAGGGCAAAGTATTTCAAGGGAAATTCGAAGCAATCCTTACTTACCATGAAATTGACTTACAAGTTGGCTTGAATGGTGATTTCCAAGTACATTTGGCTTAAGACAGACACAACAAAAATCCAATTTGGGATTAGATTGAAAGATTGTACGAGTCCGCCATAGGCGGATAAATATTGAAGAAGCAACGGGAACTTGTTTTACTGAAAGAAAGAAGTCTCTGTTTCCCGTTTTATACAGACTGTATAATTATTGGTAGGTGCATGATGGCTCAGAAAAAAGCTATAAAGGAAAGACAAGCGAAAAAGAAAACTGTCCAAGGCAAAATGCCATCTAAAGAGCTCAGGTGTTTTATAATCATGCCTTTTTCGAAATCGGAGTTTAAGGATTCCGATGGAACCGCGAGAAGTCTCAACCAGAAAAAATTGAAGCATATATATGATAAATTGATAAGTAAGGCTGTCAAAGAGTATAGTAAGAAAAATACCAAGTTCGTTTCTGTGCATAGATACGAGAAGACCAGGG
>JAUWBX010000320.1 GCA_030609625.1 Phycisphaerae bacterium | reverse complement strand
GGCGGTTCTGCCTTCGGGCTGGAAATTGCTTGAATATGCCGGACTTACAGATAAAAAGAATAAATACCAGCATTAACCTTGAGTGTTTTTTCCCCTGAATTGTTATATCCTTGGTGTAGATTTACTTTTGTACGTTGAAATTAAAAATTCCTATCATTTCCTACCATTTTAATTGAGGAGAAACCATGAAGTACTCAACACACATTCTATTCGCCGTACTCGCGGTCGGACAAGTCACAACACTTGTTTCGGCACAGGAAGCACTTGCGCCGGCAAGCAAAACGACATTTGATCCATCGGGAACATGGCGACGGGAATACGACTGGTATGACACGAGAATCGAGGAAGTGATTCGGCTGAACCTAAAGGAAGATGGAAAGGTCGTTGGCACGATATTGCGTAACGATGCGGCCTCTGAAATCAAGAACGGAAAGCTTAAGGGCAACGAGCTGTCATTCTCCGTCAGTAACGACTACCAAGGGACAGCATGGGTTACCAGCTTTACCGGTATCATCAAGGGAAACGAGATTGATGGTACCGTGGTCCTTCAGGTCGGTGACCAGTCCTGGGATTTCGCCTGGAAGCCGAAGCGCAGCGTCCAAATGGACGATGTTGTCGGGACATGGCAAATTCACATCGAGTCGTCGGACGGAAACGTACTTGAACCGACGATGAAGATTTCCAAAGACGGTGACAAATACAAGAGCGTCTATAAGAGCACACAAGGGCAGGAACTTGACGTCAAAGACTTGCGCGTCGAGAAGAACACTCTCAAGTTCACAGTGACCACAGAGTTCGACGGCGGCTCAATCAAAGTGGACTATCAGGGACGCCCCTACGGTGACAATATCAGTGGCTCGCTGGATTACGATCTCTGGGGCAGTACAGGTCAAGCCGAGTTCACTGCGCGGCGAAAACAAATTTACCGGTTCGGCAACGGCCTGCCCCTGGCCTTCCCCGGCGCCGAAGGCTACGGACGATTCGCCAAAGGCGGGCGCGGTGGAGACGTCTATCACGTAACCAACATAAACGACTCGGGCCCAGGGTCGTTTCGCGACGGGATCGACTCGGCCAAAGGCCCACGCACCATCGTCTTCGAGGTCTCGGGAACTATTGAGCTGAAATCGCAAATTAGAATCCAAAACCAGGGGCTGACCATCGCCGGACAAACCGCCCCTGGCGACGGTATCACGTTCAAGGATAACAAACTGGGCTTCAGCAAATCATCCGACATCATAGTCCGCTACATCCGTGTACGTCTGGGTGACAAAAACAAACCTCGTCCCAGCGGCCCCGATGCCGTCTCAGTAGATGATTGCGACAATTTGATATTCGACCACGTCTCGACCAGTTGGGGCATAGACGGCAATCAAGATACGGGAAATTGCAAGAACTATACCTTCCAGTGGAGTATCCTGAGCGAAGGTCTGCACAACAGCCTGCATCACAAGGGCGCCCATGGCATGTGCGGCTCGTTTCGCAAACCGGAGAGCAACACCACCATCCACCACAGCATCTTCGCCACAAGTCGCGACCGTCATCCGTCCCTGTCAGGCAACCAGGACGAGCCGCACTGGATCATCGATTTCCGCAACAACATCATCTACAACTGGAGCGCAGGCGGCACGGCCAACGTGGGCGACGCCCAGCTCAATCTTATCAACAACATCTTTCGCCCCGGCCCCGAAACCGGCACGACACTGCCTATAGCCATGAAGTGCCACACGGCCTACGCGGCGCACGGATACATGAGCGGAAACATCTTTGACGAACGCCCCGAACTCACGGCGAACAACTATGCCGCGATAGACATGGAACGCTGGGCAGACAACTACAAGTACTTAGGGACGTTAGAGCACTGGAAGGTTGACAAAGTGTTCGACACCGGCCCCAACGCTCCGGCGACACACTCTACCGAAGAGGCTCGGCGTTTGGTTCTGGCCCACGCCGGCGCATCGCTTGTTCGCGACGCCGTGGACAAGCGCTTGATAAACGACATAAAAAATCGTACGGGCAAACTGCTTGATTCGCAAGACGAAGTGGGCGGCTGGCCCGAACTCAAAAGCAAGCCTGCGCCCAAAGACGCGGACCGTGACGGCATGGCCGACGCCTGGGAAACGGCCAATAACCTCGACCCGAAAGACCCAGAGGACAGAAACGGTGACGCAGACAAAGATGGCTATACGAACCTCGAAGAATACCTCAATAGCCTGTGTCCCCAGTTAAAAAAATAAAGGACCAAACGATGCTTCGCACAGTAAGGTCAGGTTGGCCCCGTTAGAAGAAAGTTCCTTTCTAACTGGGTTGACACGAAACCCGAAAGCAGTCTCCTTGCTGTTCTATAATAAAATCGACGGGTAAGAGGGAGCATCGGATTAAGTATCCGGTGCAAAAGAAGTGCGTCGTTGATGTAAACCTTTTTGAAATATAGCCTTATATTTCATCTATTTTAAATCTCTCGCTCATTGTCACCATTTTGACACTATTTTGCACGAAATCTGCCTTTCTTTTTCACTTTATTTGCACACTTAAAATTACGATAAATCCAGATATGAAAAAGGTTTGGATATACAAAAGAAAAGGTGTCAAAGGCTGGTGGGTCGGCTGGTACGAAAGCGGCAAACGCAAGACAAAGGCCTTACCAAGTAAAGCTCTGGCCGAACATTTTCGCCAGATAAAATATGTTCAATTGAACTCCGATGTGTTTACTGGAACTGTTACTGTCGATTGGAACCAGGTGAGAAACGAATACGAACAAAGTACAAAGGTAGCTGGTGTTGTCGAAGATTCACTTTATGAAGTAGCTCTCACGCTGCGTCACTTTGAACGGTTAGTTGGAAAATGTAATTCAAAACAGATTACACAAAACGCTATTGACAAGTACATACTCAAGAGAGGCAACGAGATAAAACGTTCAACGCTTAACAAAGACATCAGAAACCTGAAGGCGTTCGTTCGCTGGTGCAGGAAAAACAGATACGTGAATGGAGAAACAGAAATCCGGGAATTAAAGGAAGATGAGAGGCCTGTGAAATCTCTGACTAACGTTCAGATAAAGAAATTGCTGTCAACTTCTAAACCATTTAAAGCATTGAGAATGAGAATTCTATTGGCTTTAGGCACAGGCCTTAGACGCGGTGACATCGAATCATTGAGAGTCTCAGATATTGACTTTGAAAATAGCTATGTAACTACAAGGAGCAAAAAGACCAGAAAGAGTATGGGCTCACGGCCTGTCCCAGTTCCGATCATGGCTGAGCTAAAGAAATATGTTTCCGGATTGGATGCTGAACAAGAAGAAATATTTAATGATAATTTCAGCCGGTACAGATGGGTCAAGATACGTCAGAAACCTGGATTGGATGATTTCAAATTTCATGATCTACGCAAGACCTTCGGCTCTGTGCTTGCTCAGAACGGCGTATCCACTGCTGTCACACAGAAGTTATTGGAACATTCTTCACCAGATCTTACAAATAAGGTATATACGAATGTTGACCCTGTCTTGCGTCATGCTGTAGATAAAATACCAGTTGGTGACTGGCTGTAATCGCAGCTTTGCAAGTTGTATCCATCTTCTTTCTAATAACTGATGTGAGATACTGTATTAGATTTAAAGATTATCCGTGTCTGGCATCAAAAACTGGCCTATTTCGATTCAAAGAATATACACACTTCAGTGTGTTGTTGGTTGTGATTGCCCGAAAAGAGGATTTCAAACAATTCACTGAAGTCTGCTATCGGTGAAAAATCCCCTTGAGTGGTCTCGGGATTTGGCTCTTGGCTTTACTTTTAAGCTGCATACCAATACTGATAAGAGCGAAAAACACTTGTTGCGGGATTCAGGCCATGTTTGTCTTCAGCTTTTATTATCCTAATGCTGTTATGAAGCAGGGGATAATCTTGTCTAAAACTGGGATTATGCTGGGATAGCTTCTCCAATGAGAGGTCGGTAACAGCAATTATTATGTTTAGTCCTTACTACACTATATATATTTAGAACATGGAATTAATATCAGCGATGATGTTTGATACTATCTTTATTAATGAATGTAATAAAATTTCCCTGGGTACCGTTGAGTTAGGTTCAGAAGCACGTGTGTAGCGTGCGTTTTTTTTTATTTTTATAGTT
>JAUWBX010000459.1 GCA_030609625.1 Phycisphaerae bacterium | reverse complement strand
AATCTTGTTTTCCAGGGCGGTTACAACGGCAGCGGTATTGTTAAAAAAGAATGAGGCAGGTACAAATCTATAAAGCAGATTTTTTCGTAGGATGTTGTTTAGAACCGGCGGTTAAATATTAACGAATATTCGCTTGATTCTATGTGGAGGTCGCCTTTTTCAGGTACGCCACTTCGGTTTTGGTTAGTGTTCTGAATTTGCCGACGCCGAGGCCTCGTGTGGTGAGCTTGGCGATTCGTGTCCTCGTCAGCGTTTTTACGGACAGGCCGACCTTTATCAACATCCGGCGGACCTGGCGGTTAAGGCCCTGCCGAATGGTAATTTCAATCGAAGATTCTTTATGTCCGCGTTTTAATATTTTTACCGATGCCCTGTCGGTTTTGCCTCCGGCTAACCAGACTCCTTTCTTCAACTTTTCTATCTGTCCACCGGCAATCTCGCCTTTGACCCTGACAACGTAGGTTTTAGCTAATCCGTATCTCGGATGTGTCAACTTGTTTGTCAATTCGCTGTCGTTGGTCAGAATAATCAAGCCTGTGGTATCGACGTCGAGCCGGCCAACACAAAAGATGCGTTCGTTGGTATAGACAAGGTCTATGGCCTTTTTTCTGCCCTGAGGGTCACGATTAGTACAAATCACTCCTTTGGGTTTGTTCAAGAGGAAATATACCTTTCGTGCAGCACGAATCTTTTTGCCGTTTACGATTATGACGTCTTTTTCGGGGTCAACAAAGGCCGGCAGCTTATCCACCACCTTGCGATTGACACGAACAGCACCATCGAGTATCAACTCTTCGCATTTTCTGCGCGAATCGACACCGGCCGCTGCCAAAACCTTCTGTAATCTTTGTTCAGTCATAATGAGCTTATAGTTCGTGGTTCATAGTTCGTAGTTTTCCGGCTATGAACTATGAACTCATAACTACGAACTTAATCAATAAGCCGAGATGTTGCCAAAGCTAATACCAAGCTTGTCGGCGTAAATAATTATGATACACGATATAACCCAGAGTACAAAGCCAATCTGAAACGGCAAATCATTGAAAATAAGCTGTACCGGGTCTGAGTATTTGCCGGTTTGTATCAGCGCACTGAAACGGAAGATGCAGTACAAAACCAGCGGCGTAGTATAGACAAGATTATTAGTACCAAAAATCCGAAGCGTTCTGTCATCCATCGCATAAAGTAGAAAACATACCACCGCCAGGCCGCTGGTTACATCGAGCATATGGGCCAGCAGTTCGGGGGTATAGCCGGCCAATGTATTGCGAAATGACTCGCTGACTTCCTGAAGCTGGGCTATTTCACTGCGACGTTTGCCAAAGGCCAAGAAAAGACACAAAGCAAATGTACAGATAATCAGCCAGGGCGAAATAAATACTTCCACCACCACGGCCCCTGCAACCGCCCGCAAACAAAACCCGATTGATATTACTACGCAATCCAGAATCATTATTCTTCTTAGCAAAAGCGAATAGAGAATCATCAGCGTAATATACGTCAGGATGATAATTGCGAAAGTTTGGGAAAGTAAGAAACTGCCAATAATCGCTACGGCGGAACACAAGGCAGAGATTACAACGGCTGAACCAATTGTTACCTTGCCCGCCGCGATGGGTCTGTTACATTTTTCGGGATGGAGGCGGTCCCTCTTACGGTCAATTATGTCGTTGATGATATAGACAGCCGAGGCCGCTAAACAAAAGCAGAAAAAACCGCCAATCGCCCTGCCGAGGGCCAAAGGCACATCAAGTTTTTGGCCGAATACGAGGGCCGCAAATACGAACATATTTTTGGTCCAGTGCAAAGGACGCATTATTTGCAAAAATTTCATAGCTCGCCTTTCCATATTTATTCGCTGATGTTTAGTATGTTATGGCCTGTATCAAGTAGTGGGCAGTCTCTGCGCAGGGAGAAACCCACACACTAAACACTATTCACTTAAAATTATCGACATTCGAGCCGATAATGCGTAAAATTATATTGTAATAAGCGCAAAGCGGACAGCGTATATTTCCGCAATTAGAAAGCTCAAGGCATAAAATATGATAACGACTGTTGTTTTTGATTTAGACGACACGCTTTACGATGAAATCGAGTATTGCAAAAGCGGCTTTGCCGCCGTAGCTGAGTTTCTCGCTGATACTCGTGACTCGTCGCTCGTCTCTCGTCCCTCGTTTTTCGGCGTTCTCTGGGAGCAGTTCACCGCCGGCAATCGCACAAAGACATTCAATACTGCCCTCGAAAAGCTCAGTATGGACTATGATGATAAACTCATCGGTGAGTTGATAGAGGTTTATCGCAATCATAAGCCGAAAATAACACTACCGCAGGACAGCCGGGATGTTCTTTGCGAACTAAGCACAAAATATACATTAGCTCTGCTGACGGATGGATTTCTGCCTGGGCAGGAATTGAAAGTGCGGGCATTAGGAATCGAAAAATATTTTAAGCTCATAGTTTATACCGAACAGCTCGGCAGGGAATTCTGGAAACCGTCCCCGGCCGGGTTTGAAAAAATAATGCAGACATTAGGGGTAAAGCCGGAAAATACGGTTTATATCGCTGATAATGAAAAAAAGGATTTTATCGCCCCGAATAAATTGGGGTTTTTAAGCATCCAGCTAATCCGCCCTGCCCGCATACACACGGACTCATCGGCGGAACCCGATGCCGCTGCACAACATACAATCCGCCAAATCAGCCAATTACCTGAGCTTTTGGAGAAACTTTGAGACTTTAGTTCGCACTATCGGCCCTGAGCCGGAGTCG
>JAUWBX010000016.1 GCA_030609625.1 Phycisphaerae bacterium | reverse complement strand
TGACGGCATTATGAGAAAAAATACTACTACTGCTGAATTAACCTCCTATGAAAAAGAACGTAACAAAAAAATATCAAAGATCCGTTATATTGTAGAACAGTATTTTGGTATCAGTCATCTGCATGATAATGCTAAAAGAGCTAGGTTTACGACAATCATTAAAAATAAGTTTGACGGCTGGTATCGCCAGTCTGCCTATAACATCACGAGAGGCTTAAAAATCCTGAGAGTAGCCACCGTATAAGGTGGAGAGGTGCGCCCGGAGATCAAAAACCGGGTAGTTCACCTCAAAATGAGCCCCCAATTGGGATTCATATGCAGCCCCTTTACAGATTTTGGATAGCTTTTAAAAATAATTTTTGTAAATTTTACCTCGCATTTTTAAAAAATTGACAAAAATCATAAAATTGGAAATCTAACGAGTTTTTCAAACCTCTCACTACCTCTTGCGAGCCTATGGCGTAAAGACCGAATGTCTTGAAATAGTTTTCCCATCCCTTTTTACTATCCATCCATGCATAGAACTCTTCTTCTCCATCAGAAAAATGGCTTAAATGTTTCTGCATCTTTCTCGCCAGATTATCAAGCATCACAGATATAAGGATGGTCCCTCCGTTTTTTGTCACCCTCTTTAGTTCCCAGATGGCTCTGGCCGTATTGTCATACAAGCCACCAATAACTCCGAAACATAAGGCTACATCATAGCGGTTATCGGCAAAGTCCATGTTTAATATATCATCGCAGGTGATTTTCAATCTGTCATCAACTGATTTAAGTTTCTCCACAGCACCGCGTTCATGTTCGATACCTTCGATGTCGTACCCGTACTTAGTCAAATGCCTGATAATCCTGCCGCCACCAAATCCGCACTCTAAAACTTTGTCAGTTTTTCTGACATATTTTAAAGTCCTCTCTATCGGATAGACATTTAGGTCTATAAACTCTTCATAATCAACATCGAATTCTTCCCAATATTTTTTCCAAAATGCGACCCTGTTATACTTCAAATATAAACTCTTCATACTAATAGACCAGATCGCATCTTTTACACATGGGCATTCTTTTTTCGGTTCTGATAAAATTCCGCCACTCTTTCATTTTTCCTCCGTTCCAAATTTCCTTGATGCTCTGTTTGTTGATGTTTCCAAGCGATTCATTGTGGCATCGCGAATAGACGATCACACTACCGTCAGCCAGTACCTGAATGAAGAACCAACTCGCTAGGCACCGCCCTGATTCGTTGACAAAGGTCAGCGGCTCATGGAAGTATCGTCTTAACTGTACCTCGTCAAATTCAGGGGCGAACTGCAGACGTGGGTCACGGGATAATTCCTTTATCTGCCGCGCCAGTTCCGTAACATTGATGGCACTTGGATCCATATGTTCGCTGAAGCAGCTTGCCGAGACCGGATAGCGGTCGCCCCATCGGGTGTTCTGCTCTTCCGCCACCAATGGATCGATGAACCACATGTACTGGAAGCTGATCTGGTCGAAGGGAAGGTCGCGCACGGCTTCGTACAGGTCGATCAACGAACCATAGTTGAGATTTGTGATGGTGCAGGCCAAGATGATTTGCGGCTTGCGCCCTCTTTTGACACAGGCATCGTGGAAAGCGGCAATACCGGTGGTAGCCTTCTCGAAGCTGTCCGCTCGGCCGCGAATGCGGTTGTGCGTCGCCGCCGGCCCGTCTATACTGACATTGAGCCGTTGCAGCCCCGCCTCGGCCAACTCTTCCGCCCGCTTGAGCAGGTTGTAGGCGTTGGTGGTCACCGCCGCCTCCAGGCCATTGGCGGTGCAGTATGCCACTGCCTCGCCCAGAGGTTTGTAAAGCAGCGGCTCCGTCGAATTGAAGGCCATGAACGGCTTATCGGCCGCAAGTTCATCAACAACTCGCCGGAACACGTTGATGTCGATTTCGTGCAGCTTTCTGTCGATGCTCAAATTCTTGAAGAAGGTTCCTTCCTCGTTGAATGTACCGACATCGCACATCTTACAATGCAAATTGCAGACACTGTTGATCGACCAGTATATGGTCAGCGGCGACGGTACAGGTAGGCTGCCGGGCAGGTAGTAGTGAATCCCGCGTCGGACCATACGAAAGAGATTGGTTCGAATTCCCGGCCGGCGCAGTGCCTCGATTGCTTTTTTGATCTCGAAATACATCGCCTGCTACTCTATTTCCTTTTCGTTGCGCCTCATCTGAAATACAGTCCTGTCATGTTGCCCGTATGACGAAAAAGTGGCATCGGCGTGGCTCGCAACAGTCGACGAACTGGACAGTCCGGCCGATCATCGGGCATCGGCTTGGGGTGCAGATGAAAGTCCCACTGCGGCCGGACCACGGCGCCTAGCTTCTGTTTGAACTCCACCAAGCTGGTCTGATTGCGATTGTCGGCGCCAAAGCGATATGTGGTGAACCCATTGGCACGCCCCCACTGGAAGGCGTTCATGAATAAGACGTCGCTGGTCCGCTTTTGCCGTTGATCGAAATCGTAAGATAGATGGCCAGAGATCATCTCCGGTCCGTGGAGATAGCACACCAGGTAGCCCAGCACCCCCTCGGGAGAATGGCACCTAAAAAGCACCACCGACTCGCCACGAAGTTCGAACAGTGCTCGAAAAAAACGGCTTGGATAGGGCAACACACCCAGCCGCCGCCGGCTTGCCAAATACAATCGATAGAAGTCCTCGAAGACGCCGTCTGGATCGACGTCGATCGCCAGATGGTAGTCCTCCTGTGCCTTGCGCAGATTCTTGCGTGCCGAGCGCTTGAAGCGTTTTTCGATGTCACCATCAAGTCTGACTTCGCTGTTGACGTAGTCATTCACCAGCCCCCCCTGCCCATCGGGCAATCCTGCAATCAACGAGCCCACATCCTTTACTACGGCATCGGCGCACCCTATACGGACGGCAACGGCCGCCAGGTCGAGCCTCGACGGCGGTGCCACGCCCTCCCAAACCAACGCTATTCGATCGCGGAAGGGGGTGGAAACGGCCCTCCGGTAGAGCGGATGGATCCAGTAATACAAGCGGAAGCCGACGCCATCCAGCCATCGCTCCTTCACGGGAAAGAGGCGCAGTATCTCTCTCCAATCCGACGAAGCCTCGAAGGTACGGGATGGTACCTGACGCAAAATCGGCACCGTATTGTACGGTGTTGCGGAAGCAGTTACAGCGGATTTCATACTTTGTGTACCAAGCCACGTAGCGTTTCGGCAATACGCCGGGCGCAAAGATCGTCGATGCGAGAGGAGATAGGGAGGGTCAGCACTCGCTCGGTGTAGTCGCACGCCACTGGCGCTGCGGCCGCCGCCGCCGCACCGCCGCAGAGATAAGAGAAATTGAAGCCAGGATCAATACCGGCGGCCCATAGGCCTCTCACTATCGCCGTGCGCCGGCCAGGTGGCACCAAGAATGGGAAATGAGTGTAGACCGGCTGGGCCTGGGGCGGAACCGGCGCCAGCATGATCCCCGGTTCGTTGGCCAATACCTCGCGATAGATGCCAGCCACTCGGCGGCGGTCTGCGGCAATCAGCGGCAACCGCTCCAGCATGTGTGCCGCTAGCCACGCTCGCCGAGATCCGAAATCGGCGCGATAAGGACCTTCCAACTCAATCGTCTGACTGCGGTTGACGAAACCTTCGTTGCGAGTACGAAACATCGGCAGCGTCAGCGAGCCGTAGACCAGTGGCAGCAATGCCAGTTCGTAGATCAGGCCTTTGAGGGCATCGCGCCTCCACACGCTCTCGGTGTCTGCAAAAGCGTGCGCGCCATCCTCTTCGATGCATCGCCAGACTCGGTCGGCCAGGGTGTTGTCGGTATAGACAGTTGCCCCGCCTTTACAGGCCGAGATGGTCTTGCTGTACTCGAAGCTAACGATAGCGGCCTCGCCAAAACTCCCGGTAGGCTGTTCGCCCCATGTAGCTCCAAGACTGGGTGCGGCATCCTCCACCAGCATGAGCCCGTAACGTTGGGCAATACGGCGGGCCTCAACCGGATCGGCAGGAATGCCGTACTGATGTACCAATAGCAGTACAGAGCCGGGCTCATAGTCGACGCCCTCAATGCGGGTCTCGAAGGAACCCTCCTTGCAGTCAAGGTAGGTCATAGGCGTACCAGCGCGCAGGGCACATTCATAGACCGAGGAGCACAAAAAAGCCGGCAGATAGAGCCGCGGCGGCCGCAAAGCGCGCAGCAGCCAATAAAGGCCGGCCCTGGCACTGGGCATTAGGTGCACAGCGCGGGTGCCTGTAATCTCGGCCAACCGATCCTTCAGCCGTTGCTCGTGTACCTCGTCATGACCTCGTCCATCCAGCAAAGCCCACAGGATATCAGCCCCTCGGGTCTCCGGTAGGAACCGGGGAATGGTCTTCTTGATCATTGCGTTCCTCTGGCAATCTCAAAGCTAAACGTTGGCTCGCGACCGAGACCCTGTTCTTGCTGTTCGGCCCAAGACCCCAGCGGCAACCCTTCAATGGGTTGGTAATAGCGGGCGCTGGCCATATGATTGCCAGTCACCCGCCGACAGCGCCACAACGGTGCCTCGGCAAGCTCACTCGACAAACCCTCTGTACTGTTGAACGAATCGGTAACGCAAATACGACTGGAATCGAACCGGATTTCACGCACCAACCTGACCGGAAGCGGAAGTCCCTTGCCCGCCAGGCGGTTCACCACTAGCCGACGGAACAGGTCGCCCAGCCATTGCACCCGGAGAACTGTGAGATTGAGCAGGCGCAAGAGCATCAGCTTGGGCGGTGTCACTTCCTCGTGCAAGGCACGATGGAACGTCACCTCAACTACCAACCGGTCGGGCTGCTGCTCAACCAACCGCCCGGCATCGGGTATGCGGGTAAGCCACCGTCCGGCTGACTCGCCACCGTCGACCAAATAACCGGCATCCTCGTGCGCTGGCTGCCAAGTGCCATCGTCTGCGCGTCGCCACACCACCAAGGTGCCTCCCAAGCGCCAAGCGCACCAAGCCAAGGTGCTGGCGTCCCGGCGAATCAGGATGCCAGCACGCGGCATATGAGTAAGTCCCACCGGCAACACCGGCTCCAGATTGGTGCCGCTGGCTGCCTCTTCAACACCGTGTATGTAACTAGATGCCGCCTCGGCAGCATGCCAGGCGTCCTCTCCCAGGCGCAGTGCATTGTCGAAATCGAGCTGCGACGGTAGGGCTACCCGGTTGTTGCTCCAAACGGCACGGATTCGCCTTGCCAACGGCCGGAAGGCGGGATCGCGGGCGGCAAGACGCTCGAAGCCGGAAGGGTAGATCAAGGCTGTCGAGCGCACCCCCAGCATCGGATGCAGCGAGCCATCCGGCATCAGCATCAGCTCGACGAAACGGGCAGCCCGAGCACAAATCTGCCAAAGCGCCTCATCGACAAGAATCTCGGCAGCCTTGGTCAAATAGGCAAGGGTGCGGGTCTGATATCCGGGGTCGGGTCCATGGTATTCCTGAAACCATCCTTCATCATCCACGAAGTTACGCTGGATTCGCACAATGTATGATTCGGCCCGCTTTCGGCTGCGCAGTTCCCCGAATGTTAACCAATGCAGCAGCAGGCCATAAGCGAAATGCGCCAGATGGTTGGCAATTTCACCATGCACCTCGTCGACAGAAAGAGCGAAATCAAGGCCGCGTTCAATTACGGCATCGAGACGTCGACGCGCCGGCGCCGCCAGCCACGATGAACGGTGTACCTCTACCAGCGCCGGCAAGATATCGTAGAATACCCCCGGTGTCCGCTCGTTGGGGTAGCACTGGTCGAAGCTACCGTCCGAATGCTGGAGTTTCGCGACGAAGTCGACATACCGACTCAGTATTTCCGGCATCATCCAACCCCACCCTTGTTTATCGGCACTTTTGAGCACCAGGGTCACGGCTGCCTGGAGGGATGAATCGGAAAAGTCCCGCGCCTTCCAGCCCCACCAAGCGCGATCAAACGAGCCACAGGAAGATGTGGCAGGATCACGGTTCCAACGGCACATAGCCTGAAGCGCAACCCGGAGAAACTCCTCCCGATACATGGCGACAGGATCGTTCTTTCCATTAACCAGGCTTGCCGGGGCATCGGAATCACAAGCAAAATCGGTTTTTTTCTCTCTCATGCCATAATCGGACGTCACTTATTGGCCCTCTTGCAATAGACGAAGCGAGTGATGAGATTGGCATCCTGCAGGGGAAGCCATGGAAGCGGACACAGGACAATATATAAAAAATCTGGGGGAATAGATATCTTTCCCAATTTGTTTCATACTCTTATGCTTCATTGAACCAGCTTTTATTGATTTAATTGATTAAGCCGATTTAAGGTTAAGAAGGGTTTTTGCCTTTGCGCCCAAACCTTTGATTTGATCATACGTTCTATATGTTATGATGTAATTTATCCCCGCTAAAGATAAATATAACCTCTTCTATGCATATGGCACAGTTTTTACATCTCTTCCGGTTACAGATGGGATGAAATAAAGGGAAGCTTTCATTTCCTGTTCCTGCAATGAAAATAGTAAAGGGGAGATAGAAAAGAGGGGATATGCTTATAGGGAAGAGAGCATTTGTCTACTATCTCGAAGTAAATGTGCAATAAAGCCCTTATTCTCTTGAAGCAGTTGACGTTTAGATAATGCCAGATATAGCTCGGCTTTTTGATCCCGTTGAAAGACATGAAGGGATAGCTGACCAGCAGTTTATATATTTCTATAAGAATACCCCCGTTCGTAGGGACGACCACCAAGAAATCGCCGTCTTCTTTCAGAACCCTCTTTACCTCCAACAGCATTTTTTCAAGCAGGACGACATGTTCAAGAACGGAGGTGGCAATGCTGACCGTGAAAGAATTATCCTTAAAAGGCAACTGGCTTCCGTCGCTGGCCAGCGCGACAATATCGAACTGCTTTCTGATGATTTTCAGGAAGTCACTTTCTATATCGGTAACAACATAGTTGTCGAAGCCGTTGTCTTTCTCAAAAGCAATGTGTTCTCCTCCTCCTCCTCCGATCTCGAGAATCCTGGTCCTGTCGATCTTCGCGTTTGCGATCTTCAGGTGTGCCCTTCTTGTGGCGATGGACTGGGTGGCCGAATAAAGGTCCTGCGCTACGAGATTAAGATCGTGAAAACGATGTGCATAGCGTTGGAACTTCTCGTAGTCCCCTTTGAAATTATACATGGACCATCCTTTCCGGAATTTTACCTGCTAAGTCTGTGTTCTCACCACGCCAGTATCTCTCAGCAATCTCTTTGTAAGCCTCATCCCACCCGTAGTCCCGGCTGATTACCCTCTGGTGCCAGTCTATGGCGACAGCGAAGTTCTTTATCCTGTCCATGCTCTGAAAGAGCCAGCCCGGGAACTGCACCCAGCCACGGGCAGCATAGTCGTAAAGGTGGGAATCCATAACCACAAAAGGCATCTCCGTGAAAGGAAAAGACACTTCATTCCTGTGGTCATAAGGATTATAGAGCGAGGCCACCCCAGCCCTGAAGCATGTGATATCGTTAAAGCCCACGGAAGAATCCTCTTTAATCCCAGCCCTGCCGTGAATATACGGGGTAGTGCCCTCCCGGTAGTTGAGCCAGTGCTGCCGTGTCTTGGTTATTTCATAATCCAGTAAATTTTCCAACATCTCTTTTTCCCTAATGAAAAGTTCCTCATCTTCCGCGGAATAGTAGCTCCCATGCAGCCCTATCCCGTTGCCCCTGCCGATAAGCTCCCCGCATTTCATCCTGAGCCTTCCATTTTCGGCAATATTGTACGAGGGATCAAGAAGCCATCGTTTCAAATCGAAACCCCTCTGTCTATCCACTTTCGCAAAAATATAGTAGACCGATTTAATGTCGAGCATCCTCTCCATCGCGTCCCATTCATCAAAGCACCAATAGTCACACTGTCCAAAAGCGAAGGCGATACCGCCCCTGAGCTTCGATGCTCCCTTCCTGAATTCAAGTCCCATCAGGCATCTAGCACCGTTGAAAAAATCAAACAGCGTCTGTTTGATCCTTAACGGAACCGTCTTCTCCACGTAATCGACATCATGCGAAAACTCGATGAAGGGCTTTGCCCCGCCGCCGAACTCTACAGGTGGGAATTTCTCTTTAATCCTGCATTCGAGTTCGTTGAACAGGTAATTGACTACGGGTATCCGCCATACTCTACCGTCCTTTCGGGGGTGGTGGCGGGAATAGGAACGGATACGCCTCCCGCTCTTTTCCGCCTCCCACTCTTCCAGACGACTCAGATGGACGAAGGCATTATAGAAAAAATCGTATTCTCTCTCTCCGCCGTTCTCCGCAACGGTGTCGCGAAACACGGGAAGATCATCGTGTATCCACAAGTAATCGTCCGTCCGGTACCTCTTCCTACAGGGAATAAAAAGGCTGTGCGGGAATCTCTGCGTGACGCCGTATTCGATGAGGGGTATGCACTCCGGGACAAGCGGTGACCTGTACTCCGCATAACTCAGCAGCCGGTACTCCCCAAAGAGCGAGTTGATGCGAACAAACTGTTCCCAGATGTATGTAAGCCATGGTTCGATTTTGCCCGTAACGAGAACAATCATCCGGTTATATGCGCCTGTATCTTCTTTTCTGATTTTTGAAATATACAATAAGGTTTAAAAGGATCCAAACCTTGTGAGCCTTTATTTCGTCCAAGGGCGTGTTGATCCTTGAATCAATACAGCTGAAAATGATTTTTTCAACCGTTTGAGCATTGAACATGTCCAGATAGACAAGGTTGTCAAGTATATACTCCTTGATAAACACTTTAAGGTCCTTTTTAAACCACAGTCCCAAAGGCGTCGGGAACCCTCGTTTGGGCAGATTGAAGACAAAGTCGGGCAATTTGTTTCTCATGGCTGTGCGAGGGATATGTTTCAGTTCCTGTTTTAACAGTTTCATGGACAAAGGTATTGATAAAGCGAAATCGAGTATTTCGTTATCGCAAAGAGGCGTCCGTGATTCAAGGGAAAAGGCCATGCTGATCTTGTCCTCAACGGTGAACAGAGCTGGAAGATAGTACCTCAAATAGGTTAAGGTCAAATGTTCATATTCATCATTACATCTTGATTTTAAAACATCCAACTCTTGCAGGGCATTCGTCTCTCTGGTTAAGGAGTCCGCAAACTCTGTGTCCAGAATATGTTGAAGGGATTTAATCGAGTAAATATTGGGGAGAAAATAACCTGCCTCTTTCCTGATTAAAGGGAAAAGAGTGAAATAGATGGCAAACATTAACTCACGCGGAGAAGAGTGCAATATAAGCTTATAAATGTTCTCCTTCCCATAGATGGCTTTAAAAACAGGATACCCAGCAAAAAACTCGTCACCGCCATGCCCCGTCAAAATAACCTTCACTTCCTTAGAAGCGTGTTTAGCAACCATATACTGTGAAAACGATCCCATGCCCACCTTGGGCTCATCAAGGTGCCAAAGCACATCCTCTATGTTGTCAATAAAGTCTTGAGGCCTTATTTCTACCCTGGAATTAGCGCAACCAAATGTTTTCGCTATCTTTGCAGCTTCGGTTGACTCGTCATAAAAACCAAGCATACCGAAATCTCCGGTATAAGTCTTCAGGTTTCGACCGAGTTCTTTGGATGAAAAGTGTACGACGGATGAAGAATCAATGCCTGAACTCAAATAAAAACCCAGAGGAACGTCACTGATAAGATGCCTGCTCACGGACGATTCGATTATATCGATATACCTGTCATAGACTTCACCATTGCTGCCAAACACCTGCGTACTGAAAGCCGGTTTCCAGAAATACTTCCTGTCAATCGTTATATCTCTGAGCTTGAAGCTTACTATTTCTCCAGGTTCAACCAATTTTATGTTTTGGTTTAATGTCCTGTTGGAAAAATAATTTTCAAAGGCCATGTATTCTGCAAAGGACTGCAAATCAACAGAAAGATCAAGTTTATCATATTGTGCAAGCGCTTTGATCTCTGAGGCAAACAGAAAGGCATTTTTCGCCTTTGTGTAATAAAGCGGCTTGATTCCGAGTCGATCCCTTATGAGCAACAGTTCATTCTTTCTTCCGTCCCAAATGGAAATGGCAAACATGCCGTTCAATTCAGCGAGAAAACCGGTCCCATACTCTAAATAAGCATGGAGGACAACCTCGGAATCGGAATATGATTCAAATTTATAACCTTTCTCAAGAAGTGGCTTTTTCAGATCTTCAAAATTATAAATCTCACCATTTACACTCACAGCCACTTTGTGCTTTTCAGAAATGAAAGGTTGGGTAGCACGTTCCGAGAGGTCATTAATAGAGAGCCGACAGTGTCCTAAGTGAACCCCTTCTGCAAGAAAAAAGCCACGAGAATCAGGCCCCCTGTGTTTCATCACATCGAGCATTAAGGGGACGATATTTCTGTCAGAAAGATAACCGACTATGCCAGCAATACCACACATCACATACTACTCTTTCTTCTTCTTCAGCTCTATCAAGATAGTGTTGATCGTCTTGTAAGTCTCCTCATGGTTCTTTTTGTTCTGGTTGGTGAGAAACCCAAGCGAGAAGAATTGAATTGCGAGAACAAAGGATAAAGCGAAGGTCATGTATGACAGAGCCCCGTTTAACATCGATTCTCTGATAGCGAAATACAATGATAAGCCGCTTGAAATATTTGACAGTACTACTCTTATTATAACAACAAGAATAAACAACGAAATCATGAGAAGAATATTAGCCGGAATAAAAAAAATGAATCCGGGCCTGTTCATCAAGGCAAAGAAAAAATGGGAGTTGGAGGTCTTCCTCAACTTCAATGTGGAACGTCTTTTGTTGGACCCTTTTAAATCTGCAATCTTTTCATCACGCCACTTAAGATCAGCCGGCGCCTCCAGAATCTTTGCACCTAATATTTTTGCTTTATATAAAATTTCCAGATGGATGTCCTTATTATTCGAATGCAAATCTAACTTGTCAATAAATTCCTTTCTATATGCCCTTACAAGGCAGGTCAAAACGGAAATGTTGCCTCTAAACATATAGGAAAGAATCTTGTTGCCCAGCCGGCTTAACCACAACCTCATAAAAGGAACGTTTTTAACGGTTCCACCCTTACCGTAGGCCGAAGCAAGAACTAAATCGGCATTATTCTTGACCAATTTGTCGACCAGCCTTTCAATATGATATGGCGCGTAACTCAAATCAGCATCCAGAGAAACAATGATATCGCCGGTTGATTCCTCGAAACCCTTTCTCAGCGCCATCCCCCTTCCGAAATGAGTAACAAGGTCTATAACCTTAAGATAGCTTTTGGAGTGCTTGATATTATTTAATACGCTTACCGTATTATCGGTGCTTCCATCATTAACGACAATTATCTCCCAGCAATTGCAGCCATCATAATTATTCATATAGCTTTCCAATTCGTTGAGAATGCCCTCGATGCCGCGTTCCTCATTATAAGCCGGAATTATTATTGAAAGTTTCATTTGTCTCTACAATTCTAATGTTTTTCTTAAATTAATTTCTGACAATCCAAGATGTTCACAATTCTTCTTCCCGCTTCACCTTCGCCATATAAATTCAAATTAGAATCTATCTGCTTCTTCATCATCTCTTTATAATAACTATAAATACGTTCAGTATCGGTCCCTGCCACACTATTGCAGCCGTTTTCCACCAGTTCCACCCATTCAGTCTCATCCCTCAAGGTCACACATGGTTTTCCAAAAAAATAGGATTCTTTCTGGAGTCCTCCGCTATCGGTCATAACCATGG
>JAUWBX010000092.1 GCA_030609625.1 Phycisphaerae bacterium | reverse complement strand
GCTTTGTCCGGAAGGCGTCCCTGGCTGCTTCCTGCAGGGCCAATCCTTCGTTGGGCGTAAGATAGAGGTCAAGCTCTTTTAGAATCTCCAGGCTGCGGTCGGTCTCTCGCTGCCTTACGGCATCGTCCCAGGCGGCGAGCAGTATCTTTTTGCGCTCCTGTTTTTTATCGAGCAGAATTTGTCGCATTGACTTTGCCTGTTCGAAATCCGGATAGGCTTTAATCAGTCCTTCAATCTGGGCACTTGCCCTGACCCACTGACAGTCATCGAGCAGCTTTCCTATATGCGCTATGACCTGATTCATCCGTTCATGGTTGTTCGCAGTATGGTATTTTTCCACCTGTGCTCTTAGCTCTTCAGCCAGCTCCTGATATTTGGGGCGCTTGGCAATTTCATCAATTATTTCCTGGGCGGCATTGAAATCCTGCTGCTGGAGCTTCTCGAAAACGGCCTCCCGCAAAGATTGTCTGTCCGCATCGCGGAATACAATCGCCTTTGCCGTTTCGCTGACACGGGTGCTGTGATTGATTTGCGTCAGCCCTGTATGAATCTTTTCCATGGCCCTTGTAACTTCTTCAAGCTTTCCAGAGTTGTCTCGAAGCATTTCAAGTATCTTAAATAACTTCGAGAGTATTGCCAGAAGGGCGCTGAGGAACACCAGACCACCAAGTATAAATACGAGCTGCCGCAGCAGGTTTGTTTCGGCTGCCTGGAAGATGTTAGTATAAATCGTAAGCAGGGCCACAATTGCTAATGCAGCACAAATAATGACAATGTGCCATTTGAATCGCCGTAGGAAGCTGTCTTTCTCCGAGTTCATAACCTTGCTCTTCTGAAAAAAAATGGTCTTCTCACAACCTATATCCAAGATACTATAATATACAAAAATCCCCCGCTTTTGTCAATAAATAATCGAAAGACAATAACTCAAAAACATTATAGTTTTGCCGAAAACAGGGCAATCAGCCGAGTGATGAATCCGAACGCGTAAGGCGCTAAACCGCTACGCCTTTTTCAAAACGTAATACTTCGGCTTCATACCTCTCGGCTTCATACCTATGATTGTGTAATCGCCACTTTTCCATTCAAAAAAACATACGGTGTCAAAATACTGGTTTTGTGAGAAAAATACCCTTCCCTGGCAACTTAGAACATCTTCTAATCTTTCGGGAAGACTAAAAACCTCAATAACCACCTAAAAAAGCAGTTTTCCAAGGCCTTAGACAAACAAGAAAAATTTTTAAATTTTTTTCAAAATAATACTTGTCAAGTCGTGGTGAATAGTACATAATGTATTAGTAGTCTTAATACAATTGTCTCGATAGTACGTTTGTAGAACTCGAAAAAAGCTTTAGTAGGAAAGGAAAATAGTACCAATGGCCTTGTGGATACAAATACTGCCTGGTTCGAGCGAGCCTATTTACGTTCAGGTTGCTGAACAGATAAGCAAGGCCATCGCCAGGGGTGAGCTGGCAAGCGGCGACAAACTGCCCGCGGTCAGAAAACTTGCGGCAGAGCTGGTGATTAATCCCAATACCGTTGCCAGGGCTTACCGCCGGTTAGAACAGGCCGGCTTGGTTACGACAAAAACCGGCTCCGGCACGTTCGTCAGCGACCCGAAGCTGCGCAGAACTGACGCCGCAGATATCAATATGCTCACCGAGAGAATGGATACCCTCATTACCAGGGGTCTGAACCTGGGTCTTAAAGCCCAGGATTTAATCTCACTGTTCGAAAGAAGACTGGCGAAATTCGGTAACAAATCAAAGAAGCAGGAAGACAGGAAGAAGAGAAATGAATGAGATAGTATTGGAAACAGAAGCTCTTACAAAATATTACGGCAGCACCCTTGCGGTTGACCACATCGACTTGAAGATACCACGCGGCTGCATCTGCGGATTTGTGGGGCGAAACGGGGCGGGAAAAACCACCGCCATCAAGTTAATGTTAGGTTTATTAAACCCCACCACAGGCTCATCAAGATTATTAGGCTGTGATTCGTCGGCGCTAACCTCTGCGATTCGTCAGCGCATAGGTTATGTAACGGAAGGCCATCGGCTGTTTCGCTGGATGACTATTGCCGGATTAGAGAAATTTCAGCGGTCGTTTTTCCCGAAGCAGTGGGATGACAAGTTCTTCGCCGATATGATTGAATACCTCAACCTGCCAAAAAAGAAAAAGATAAAGCACCTCTCAAACGGCCAGCGAGCGCAGGTCTCGTTGGCTCTTGCCCTGGCTCCGAATCCGGAACTGCTGATAATGGATGACCCAACCCTTGGACTTGATGCCGCTATCAGACGCCAGTTCTTAGAGGGTATGATTGAGCTTATTATGCGCCAGGGCAGGACGGTTCTTTTCTCCAGCCATATCCTCGGCGACGTCGAAAGGGTCTCCGACCGGATAGTGGTTATCGACAAAGGCGTTTTAAGAGCAAACTGCTCCCTTGAGCAGTTCCAGAAAGCGATTAAGAAAGTAATATTGAGCTTTGCCGATTCTGCTCCCGATGAGGTCAATATCGATGGCCTTCTGCACTGCAAACGCATCGAAAAACAACTTGAACTGACGCTAATCGGCACCGATGATGAAAAAATCAGCGAATGGGCAAAGTCAGTCGGAGCGGAAAATTACCACATCGTCAAAATGAATCTGGAGGACCAGTTCATCGAATTTACAGCACCGGCCAATCACAAAAGATTATTCCAGTGGGAGGAAAGATAAAATGAGATTCTCAACACTGCTCCGCAAAGAACTCCGTGAATGTCTGCCGTGGATGCTGTTAGCGGCGATTGCATTTTTGGCTGTGGGTGGTTTTTTTCTGCGTGCAGAGGCCTACTACGAAAACATCAGGCATTACTCGCGTCTGTCGCCCGGCACTGCCGTAGATCATTATCGGCTTACTTATTATTCAATACTGAATGTAACGGGTCCGTGGTTGTTCTGTTTATCTATTGGGCTTGGTCTGGTCCTCGGTATTCGACAGTTCTGGATACCTAATTTTACAAGGACCTGGCCGTTCTTGCTCCATCGCTCGGTCAGCAGAAAAACCATACTTGCCGCGAAGCTGACTGCGACATTGATAGCTTTTGTTATTTCTATAGGGCCTGTCTGGGTAGGTTTTTATTGGTATGCCTGCCGACAGGAGGTCTTTCCAATACCGCCAACGTTCAGAGTTTTCATCGAGGGCTGGATTTTCATAATGCTGGGACTTGTGGCCTATCTGGGGACCGCACTTTCGGGTCTGAGCACTGCCAAATGGTACACTACAAAGATATTCGGCCTTGCATTTGCGACCGTCATTATTGTTACGACATTATCTCAATGGACACTTGTCGGGATTTTTACGGTGATAGCTATCAGTGTTGCTATCTTGCTTTCACTAATTTTTGACTCATTCCTGAGAAGAGAATTTTGACCATGGAGTAGTACTATGAAACTAAAAAACAACTTAAAATACATCGCAACGTCGGCCAAAGTCTTTATGACGGTTCTTATAGTCCTGATCGCAGTGTCGATACTTCAGGGTATTATTCTCGAAATAGAGCGTACGTTTACCCACGCAAAACAACGCCCAGCCACAACGAAGCCCGAAACAGAACTCACTCAGGAAGAAAAGCGACTTAACAGAATAAGAAATTCGACCAGAGAGTTTTTGCCCGACGGTACAATTCACCTTATCCACAAACCAAGACGTACGCCGGGTCGAATGGACGAACCCGAGATAGACGAGATAGAGCAGATATACGATGCCAACGACAACCTGCTCTGGGAAGGCCCAATCGATAAAAGACCATACGAATATCTTTCCTGGTCTAAGCAATTACGTGGCTTCGGAAAGAACTTTACACAACAGCAGATGAAGCAAATACAAATGATTACGCCCGGCTTTTCCCGAAACATCGAGATACCTGTTGGCTCAGATGATAAGATTAAGCAGATTTGGCGTTATCATCCGGGCGCACGGTATTTTAAGGGTTACAATACCAATGGTGAGAAAATCGGTTACGCCGGCTCAACAGGATTCACAGACTCAAAATCAAAAGTAAAACCATTCGAAGAATTCAGACTCTTTACCGCCTGGTGTCCACAGGATTCTTACAGTCCGACTTTGCTGTGGCAGACACAAAGACGTATATATCAAATCGATTTTGAAAAACAACACGTAGAACTGATTTTTGAAAGTACCGATTCAGATATTGAAATTGAAAGGACAAGGCTGCACGCATGGAGAGATTTAAAACCGGGCGAGAAGGAGTATATAGACCATAAAAAGTATCGACCTTTGCTCCTCTGCATGACGAAGGACGGCAAACATCACCTGATATTACGGGAACCCAGACAGCAATTGAGTCTCACCGTTCCCCGCCCATCGTTCACCGCTACAAAGCAGGACATTTTTGTGCGTAATTACGGGGGCGATGCACTGCCACCTAAAGGCATTGCTAATTCGCGAGAGCTTTTTGACAAATGGTTGCAGGAACTCCGGGGAAAACCAAGGAACTTGTGGACTGAGCTTTATAAAGTGGATAACCAGGGCGGCCTTGAATTGCTTAATCGTTACGATTGGACCCTACCTCCTTCATCCGTGCCTGTGATCAGAGCCAGAGACTCCAGGACAGCAGTTAAACGCGGTGTATCTCAATTCTCCCCGCCGCTGTATGATTTGGTAGTGCGTTTGTTAGGTAGAAAATTTTGGTCATGGGCCTATAGTTCTCGGAATATGGGCGATTTCTTCTATTCCTTAGTGCGGATGGTACTGGATATTCGGCCTTATGGCGGCGTTATAAACCGGGTATTAAGTGCACTAATGATGGGCTTTGTGCTTTGGCACGGCTGGCCGAGACGAACATCCTGGGCCAAATTTGTCTTTTGGCTGGTTTTCGTAGGGGCGTTTAATATAGTCGGACTATTAACGTATCTGGCCCTGAACCATACAGCGGTTATCAACTGCCCTGTTTGCGGCAAACGCCGAGGACTGGCCCGGGTTGATTGTGTGCGATGCCAAGCCGAATTACCTGCCCCGGAGCGGGGAAAACTCGACCTGATATTCAGTACTTGAGCAGCATCCTCACAAAACTCTTTACAAACCTCTTTTGGGGCTCTGGGCAGGCGCATCGAGCAACTCGTAAGCTGCAAGATATCGAGGCAGCCGCCGGACCCGGAACTGACAAAATGGCTCGAAGAAATACCCAGGAAGATGTGCGATAAATTTGTGGAAATCGGCCTACTGGATTCCCAGCGAGGAGCGGCCCATAAGCCATTAACAGAGCACCTGGCAGATTTTGAAAAATCGTTACGGACCCACGCCATCGAAAAAAGCGTTAAAGAAATAATAAACAACATACGCCGAATTATCGAAGGCTGCATGTTCAAGTATTGGAGCGATATCCAGGCAAGCGACATCGAGTATTACATTGCCGAGCGGTGGAAAACCGGCATCTCTAAGAAAACTGCAAACGGATATGCGAAACAGTTCATGCAATTCGGTAAGTGGATGATGAAACAAAAACGGGCATCCGAGGTCCCTGTTATCCACACCGAAAAAGTAACAAGGACTATTGAGCGGGCTTTCGAGCTGGATGAATTTGAGAGATAGCTTCATATTGACCAGCAAACTCATAGTCATAGCCTGGAGGCAAATGTCCCTTTTGGTCAATAGCCGAACTTAACAACCTGACGGCTGAACCCAACGGCATACTGCTTTTGATATTAGCAAATAATTTGGATACTCGGCGTTTGTCTTTTCGCGTGATCTGGACCGAAGCAAGTCTTTCCTCCACTTCTCCAAGATTAGTCAGAAGCAATGGATGTCCAGGTGCTCCGGGGAAAAGAAACTCCTGAACTTGGTTTTTGCCACACTTGATTTAAAATCGTTAGTCACGTGCAAGCCTATGTTGGTGAACCAGAGAGTACACAAGTGGCACTAAGATTAACGTCACAAGTCCGCTGACTAAAAGACCCCCTATTACCGTAATCCCCAAAGCGTTCCAAACCTCCGAACCTTCTCCTCTAGAGAGGGCCAGGGGAAGCATACCAAAGATAGTGGTCAGGCTGACCATCAGCACGGGACGCAGGCGTGTCTTTCCTGCGGTTACCACCGCTTCCATTAGTTCCATTCCGCTCGCCCGCAACTGCTTGGTGTAATCGACAAGCACGATGGCATTCTTCACGACGATGCCCATTAGCATAATAACCCCGATGAAACTCATCAAGTTGAGAGGCGTCACGGTCAGAACAAATGCCCAAATTACGCCAACAAAGGCAAAAGGGACCGAGAACATAATAATGAGCGGATCTATGAAGTCCTCGAATTCCCCGGCCATTACCATATAAACCAGAATTATACCGAGGATCAAAAGCAGCGTCAGGTCACGAAAGGCCTTGCGCTGCTCCTCTACTGCACCTCCCCACTCGACGGAGACCCCTGGCGGTAAGCCGATGGTTGGCATTTGCCTGCGAATGTCCTGTACCACGTCTCCAAGGACTCTGCCTTGAACACCCGCCATGACCTTGGTAATACGGACACGGTTTTTGCGCTCGATCTCCACAGGTCCGAATGTCTCTTCGATTGTGGCTATGTTGCGGAGTTTAACGGTCTGGCCAGTCAGGGTCATAAGTGGAGTTTCTCCGATTTGTAAGATGCTTTGGCGCTCGTCCTCTTTCAAGCGCAGCTCGATGTCGAAATCATCTCCGGCCTCCCGGAATTTCGTGTCATCGAATCCGTAGTAGTTGGTTCTCAGTGCATCAGCAACAAGGGCCACATTCAACCCCAATGCGGCAGTCTTGTCCCTGTCGAGATGAATCTGAACCTCGGGACGAGGCTTCTTTCGGCTGACCACCACATCCACGGCGCCCGATGTCCCCTCTACTATGCGGCGAATATCCTGGGCTACCTTATTGGTATCTTCGAGATTGTGGCCCAGTATCTCGATGCTGATGTCTTTACCACCCCCTAAAAAGGCTTTTTGGATAGCACTTACAGCACTGGCAGAAAATTTCTCAACACCTGGAAGTTTTGTGACCTGCTCACGGAGTTCTGAGGCGATCTCTTTGGCCGAACGATGCCGCTCTTTTTTGTCTATAAGACGCCCACCGATGCGGCCTATATTTGTTCCTTCGTCAAAACCAAGTGCTGTCAAGAAACCTTTCTTGGTCTGGCCAGCCAGGGCGTAAGAAGCTTCCATTTCAGGGATGGCATCAACTGCTTTGAGCATCT
>JAUWBX010000526.1 GCA_030609625.1 Phycisphaerae bacterium | reverse complement strand
CTTTTTCTTTAGCTTCGACTTCGGCTTCGGGCTTGCCTTCCTTCTCTACTGCTTCGGCCTCTGGTTTAGCTTCAGTTTCGGCTTCGGTCTTTTCTTCGGAATCGGCTTTATCATCTGCAGCTTTCTGCTCCTGAGTTTCTTCTGCGCCTTGTTCGGCGGCGGCTTTCTCAACGGGCGCCTCGACAGCAGCAGGCTCCTGCGGCTTGGATTTTTCGCCACCACTTTCTTGAACTGCCCCGGATTCCTCAGAATCTTGCTTGTTATCGGTAGCTTCTTCTGTTTGGGATGTTGCCATTTACCAGGTCCGATTATTTAGTTTGTTTGAAGACTATTCGGCTGATATCCAGCCTTGCTGTCATTCACCTAACAGTTATCGCCATAATCTCTATTGCAATATCTATGTTTTTTTCGATAGATTCCTGTGGGCACTTTAGTTAAAAGCGGGAATTTATTGAGCTTTGTGTTACTGATAGAGCCCACAGTGACGCCGGCAAACTTGTTTTGGGGTTGTTTGATACGGCATATCTACCTGTTTTTTCAGCATTTTGCTCCGAAAATTTGCTTAAGTTTGTTTTTTAATCTTCGATAATAATGAATGATTTTTGTCTCTTGTACTCCTGTACTCCGTAAGGCGTCCCCGCCGGAAAGCGTCCCTAAGCGGACAAGCGGATTTATGGAGGACACCTTGTGGTGGATATTCAATATTCGATATTCCCCCATTGTCCGTCCTCCGTCTTTGCCGTAAGGCATTCTGTGGACTGCCTTCCGTCAATCGTCTTCCTCCCTCTTCTGTCCTCTGTCTGTAGTATTTGCCCAACCATCCCATCTTTACTATTTTGAAGCAGTTTGACACATATCAGGTCGTTTTTTTTCACCTTTCGCTCGTTTTTTTTCAGATGAACCATAAAATATCTTTCGCTTCGACCGCAAAGCTGCCCATCATCGTTTTCCAGCAAGATTTCAGCGATTTCGCCAACAAACTGCTGCCGGAACTTTTGGCCCAATTCTATGTTTAAATTATGCAGTATTCTTGAACGCTCTTTTGCAACTTTATTATTTACAGTGCCTTGCATATTTGCCGCAGCAGTGCCCTTACGCGGCGAAAAGCTGAAAACATGCATTTTCGCAAAGCCTGCATCTTTAGCCAAATTGACGGTTTGCTCGAAGTCAGCATCGGTTTCACCCGGAAAACCAACGATTATATCGGTCGTTATAGCTGGCCTGTCGAGCCTTAGTTTAGCTGACTCAACCTTTTCTCTGAATTTATTAGCGTTGTATTGTCTGCACATCTTTTTCAGGACTGCATTGGAACCGGACTGCAACGATAAGTGCAGATGTGGCATAATGTTACGGTGTTTACATAAAGTATCGAGTAATCGTGGCGTTACATCCGCCGGCTCCAGAGAGCTTAATCTTATCCTTGCAAGATGCGGTATTTGCGCCATTTTATCGAGTAAATTAGCCAAATTATCGTTTCGCTGGTTAGGCCAATTTTTTCGTCTGACGCTTTCCTGGCCGTAAGCTCCGAGAAATACTCCTGTTACAACGATTTCCTTATGTCCGGCTTCTACAAACGATTGTG
>JAUWBX010000018.1 GCA_030609625.1 Phycisphaerae bacterium | reverse complement strand
GAATATTTTGCCAGACCCGCAATGATACAATTTCGGTTGATTGATATTCAGCCGGCCCGGCTGAAAGTATGGGCGCCGAACGAACGCCATGAGCTTGCAAAAAAGTTAGCCGCCAGATTGCTCACACGAATACAATCAGGTGAAGATTTTGGCGAGTTAGTAAAGCAATACTCGCATGGGCCTATGCGAGAGTTCGGTGGATTGTGGCAGCCGGTGCAGCCGGGGTCTTTAGCTGCGCCTTACGATATGCTTGCCGCTGAAGCCGAGAACACCGAACCCGGCCAGATTGCAAGCTTAGTAGTAACTCCGGAACATGTTTTCATAATGAAGCTGGAAGAAAAACAATCAGCCGATTACGAGCCTTTTAAGAAGATGCAAGGGCAAGTAAGAGAGAAGATTATTCTCGACCGCCGGAACGAGGTTTTTGATAGAGTTAATGCCGGGCTTATGCAGCAGGTGGAACTTAGCAAAACGGACGAATTTGTAGATTTTTGCCTGGAGAAGATTTATCAAATGCGCAACCAACCAGTAACAGTAAAAAGAGATATATACAGAAGTACAGAGACACAGAGGCGCAGAGATACAAGGACATCGATACCAGGAGGCGTGGGAATGCCAAGTACTTTAAGAAGAAGGTAAAAGTAAAAAAAGAGATAGGTACAAAAGCACAAAGAAGCAAAAAAAGAGTAATATCATACAAAGAAGCAGCTACCTGCCGCCCGATTTGTCGGGCGGAAGTTTGGCGGGAATGACTTGAGAAAGTGGGATTAACGGATGGAGATTGTAGCACACGGTATAGACCTTGTAGATTGTCCACGGATAGAAGTGATGATAGAGCGTCACGGTGAACGCTTCATCCAAAGGGTTTTCACTACTGCTGAGCAGGCCTATGCCGAGGCAAACAAAAATAAAATAGAGAAATTAGCCGGTCGCTTCGCGGCCAAAGAAGCCATTCTTAAACTTATGGGGACAGGCTGGCGAGGTAAAATCGCCTGGACGGATATAGAAATAATAAACAATAGTAGTGGTCAGCCGGAGGTTACTCTGGACGGCGAGGTCGAAAAAATTGCCGACAAACTTGGGATTAAACAGATAAGCGTGAGCATTACACATACTGCAAATTTTGCCATTGCATCTGCGGTTGCGCTGACACAAAAAAGACGGCCCTGAATTTGCTGATTTTACAAATTTCCAAATATGAAATCATCGGACAGATGTTTAAGATGAGACTTTTTCTATGCGCTCAGCTACCCACACTTTGATGATGGATTGTCGAGGCACACCCAGACGTTTTGCCTCTTTATCTAAGAAGTGAATCATCCACAGAGGGAAATCTACATTTACTCTTTTATGTTCTTGTCCAGGCCTTCTGGCTTTTGACATATCCAGGTATTTAGAAATATTCCCGCCATCATCAAATCTCTTGTCAAATTCGTTAGCTTTCATAAATATCGATCTCTTCTTTTATCTATTGTCAATCAAATATTTTCTTATTCTTCCTTTTGTATATGCGGAACTCACTTGGCGGGCGGATTGCTATTGCTGGATTGTCCTCAATTTCAATCTCTCAAAGCACATAACGATGGGCTAATGCGCGGATTCATCCGTCACCTCCAGCCCAATATTAGGCTATGTCTTTTAGTCCGTCTGTTTCATAGCCGCATTTATGGCAATGATACCAGTAGTCAACGTCATCAAGACACATTGTGTCTCCGCACTTAGGACATTTGGCAGACCACTTAAGCTTTCTTGGGTCGAAAGTACCTTCATGAATAGAGTCGGATAGTCTGTCGATTTCCCTAATTCTATAGTGTAGTGATGAGATCTCAACGTCTTTTTGCTGATTGCTTTTACGCAAGAGTTCTATTCTTTCCAGGAGTTGGCGCTTCTGGATGTCGAGTTGGTGGTATGCCTGAAAGTATTCTTCGTACTTCTTCGACCTGACCCCGTAATAGAAAGTCAGACAGATTCCCACCAGACCAATGACTACGCCTATTAGAAGTTCCATTGTCTTCTCAATTCTTCATTAATCTATTTGAATCGCCTAATATCGCGACTCACCGGCGGTTTTTCAGGTTGTCTGAGTGCAGTCGCATGTTCAGTCATTCAGATTGATTGGCATTCTGTGAGTTTAGTTTACGTGCGAGAACATCTGCCCTCGTTTTAGATCCAACTGCATACCGACACTTAGGACATTTGTAAATTGGAACGCCTGAAGTGCTGCTCATAACCAAGTGGCAATTCGGACAATATGGAGTTGGTTCAACGTAGCCATCTTCATTGACTTTGAATGCTATGCCTTCATAGTTCTTATACTTCCTCTGCTCTTCGAATTGCCTGACTATCTCTGATAGTCTTCCATTCTCCAATGACAACTTATCATTTCGCTCTCTCAATTCAGCAACAGTGCCGTCGAGGCTTTCCACTTTATCTTTTAGGAGGCGATTATTCTCCTCCTGCATTTCATAGTTTCGTTGAAGCAGTTTGTAGCTCGCAGCATCCAGTGCACGACCTTCGAACTCTTTTAGGAAGTCAAGTGCTCCCATACGTTATTCTCCATGAGATATTGGGGTTCAAATACCTAACTATGTTTATATTGTTTCCGTATAAGACGCCATATTCGTTCTGTCGCTTGTATAAGAGCCTTTTCCGCCCAGTGCGCAAGAACGGGTGCTGGATTGTTTGATTGGGCACAATGCAGCGGTCAGCTTGCCACTTGCAAGGCTTCTTGCGCTTCGCGAGGCAACTCGACAAGAACAAAGTAGGACTCAGGATACAGGTAGTCCTCCCCGGACTCGTCAATGATTCTCATGTATCCTTCCTTTGCTGCCTCATCGTCCGGCAGGACTCTGTAAATCTTACGCTTTTCCAAATCCTCACATTCCTTGTTCTCTATGCAAAGCGCAAATGACTGTTCTTTACTTTCTTTAGCCATAATTTTAATCCAGTAATCTTTTGATTTTAAACTTCTTTCTGCCTATACCATGGGCTTCATACCAGTGAATCTCAGCATTGCAGATATTTCCACTCTTAAGGCGGATCTTAGCAACCCCTTTAAGTTTTCGCCATTTAGCGGAGCCATATTGTTTACGAAGACGCATAATATCCCTGATTCTCCCACTGATGGCTATCGTTTCGATACTCTCAATCTCACCTATTATCTCAAAATGCATACCAAATCCTGTATTTTATCCATCTGCCTGTTCTATACCAGGTGCGTCCAACTATTGATTGTATGGTTTCCGTATAAGAACCCGAACTTAGACGATTCTGCAATATAAACCACACATATAGTATTAAGGAAATGACATCAATTGTCAAGACTTGATTAGAAAGTTCAAAAAGCTATCCCGCACCAATTGTCCTGTAGTGATTCAACCACCCGACAGTCCCGTTAGGGATGGCCAAGTCCATTGCTTTGTAACACTACTATGGATACAATTGGTGCGGGACTAAATATGTCTAACAGAACGAAAGCAAACGATTTTGATTGCGTTGTTGTAGGTGCTGGTCACGCTGGGGTCGAGGCTGCTCATGCCGCCGCGAGAATCGGCGCCAAAACCTGCCTTGTAACCATCAGCAAAGACACAATAGCCAAGATGAGCTGCAACCCGGCTATCGGTGGTCTTGCAAAAGGACAGATTGCGCGCGAGGTCGATGCACTGGGAGGGCTGATGGGATTGGCGATAGACGCAACGGGGATTCAGTTTCGCCTGCTGAATTGCTCGAAAGGCCCGGCCGTGCAGGCCCCAAGGGCGCAGGCAGACAAATATAAATATAAAGATTATATCCGTATGCAGCTCGAACAGACCGCAAACCTGACCATAGTCGAAGCGATAGTAACGCAGATTGTAGCTGAAGAAAATAATGTGCGGGCGGTGCGCTGCGGCGATGGCAGGATATACAATGCTCCAACGGTAATCCTGACGACAGGGACATTTCTTCGCGGCTTAATGCACATAGGAACCCAACAGTTCGCCGGTGGACGGCTCGATGAGCCGGCTGCCAATGAGCTTTCTGATAGTCTCCAACAGCTTGGATTGGAACTTGGAAGGCTGAAGACCGGCACACCAGCCAGATTAGATGCGGCAACAGCGGACCTGGACAAGCTCGATGTCCAACTTGGAGACGAAAGACCGGTGCCTTTCTCATTTATGACCGAGAGAATAGACCGGCCACAGATTCCCTGCTGGATAACCTATACGAATGAAAAAATACACAAGCTAATCCGGGACAATCTGCATCGCGCACCGCTTTATTCCGGACAAATCACTTCCACAGGTCCCCGGTATTGCCCAAGTATTGAAACAAAGATAGTGCGTTTCGCGGACAAGAAGCAGCATCAGGTATTTCTGGAACCAGAAGACGAAGAAAAATCAACTATCTACTGCAACGGCATAAGCACTTCTTTAGCCAAAGATGTGCAGGAACAAATGCTCAAGCTACTGCCCGGAACAGAGAACGCCCGGATTATTCACTACGGCTATGCGATTGAATACGATTATTGTCTGCCGATTCAACTAAAGCTCAACCTGGAGACCAGGAAGGTCTCAGGACTGTTTCTGGCAGGACAGATAAACGGGACCAGCGGGTATGAAGAGGCGGCGGGACAGGGTATCGTGGCAGGTATAAATGCGGCTGGGAAGTTACAGGGTAAAGAGCCGCTCATACTCGGCAGAGACCAGGCATATATCGGAGTGATGATAGATGATTTGCTTACCAAGGGACTTGATGAGCCGTATCGGATGTTCACGTCGCGAGCGGAGTATCGGCTTCTGTTGAGAGCTGATAATGCGGACAGAAGGCTAACGCAAATCGGCAAATCGGTCGGACTCGTGGATGAAAAACGGTGGGCAAAATTTCAGAAAAAAATCGAGAGCATCAATAAACTCAAGAGCTATCTGAAAAATAACCGTTCCGGAGGGACAAGTTTGTGGGACCAGCTTCGCCAACCAGGTAATACTCTTGCGGGAACAATTGCTGAGAACCCTGACGTTAAAAATATGAACCCCGTTAGAAATTCTACAAAGCCGGATGCCCTAGGAAAAGGAAAGATTTCTAACGGGGTGAACCTTGCTGAAGATGTATTTCAGGCGGTAATTATCGATGCCAAATATGAGGGTTACCTGACTAAACAGGAGCGTCTTGTGACAGGCTTCAGGGCTTTGGAGAATAAAAAGATTCCAGCAGATTTGGACTATAACAGCATCGCACATCTTCGGGCGGAGGCTAAAGAGAAGCTGTCGGTTTTTAGGCCGAGCACCTTCGGTCAGGCTTCTCGAATAAGCGGCATAACGCCGGCTGATATTACGGTGGTTCAAATTCATCTGAAAAAAAACAATGACCGAGTTGTCTGAGAACATTTACAACAGCCGAGCAGCACGGAATGAACCAAAGTTTAAGCTCTGGCGTTCGGCGGGGCTGCTGCTGACATACAAATGCAATTGTGCCTGTGAATTCTGTTATTATAACTGCGGCCCGGAAAAGAACGGGCTTATGTCCGTAGATACGGCTGTAAGTGCGTGGCAGTCACTGAAAATCCTCGCCGGCGATAGCGCAAAAATCCACATCACCGGCGGTGAACCATTTCTGTATTGGGAAAGGTTGCAGGAAATTCTGGAAGAAGCGGGGAACAAAAAACTCGGCAAAGCCGATTTGATAGAGACAAACGGTTTCTGGGCTACCGGTGAAAAAATCACGAGGCAGCGACTGAAGAAGCTCGACAAACTCGGGATGCATCGGCTCAAAATCAGCATAGACCCATTTCATCAAGAGTATATTGACATAGAGCCGATACGTCGATTAGCCGAGATAGCAAGCGAGATTCTTGGACCCGAGCGCATACTGGTTCGCTGGCGAAAGTACTTAGAGGACCCAGCAAAAATGAAAATCCTATCATCCGCGGAGCGCGAGCAAAAGTATATCAGCGCTATGAACGATTATCCCTGTCGCTTTACTGGCCGTGCTGCCGGAAGATTGGCTGAACTGGTTGCTTCAAAACCGATAGAGACCCTTGCTTCGGCGAATTGTAAATCGGACCTGCTCGGCGCCAAAGGTGTGCATATCGACCCGTTTGGTAATCTCTTCAGCGGTACATGCAGCGGCATCATTATAGGGAATGTAAACCGAACAGAGCTTGAGAATATCTGGAAGCAGTTCGGCCCCGCAGAAAGCGAGCTTATCAGTACGTTGTTTAATTTCGGGCCTTATGGACTGCTCGAGGAAGCCGGCAAATTTGGTTACAAAAAAGCAAATGTTTATGCAAGTAAATGTCATCTCTGCACAAGTATCCGGCGGTTTTTCTTCGATAACGGTCTTAAACAACCAATAATTGGCCCTGCAGAATGCTACTGAATCGGTATAAGGCCTTAAATAAACAGGAGTTACAGATTAAAAATCCTTTAGTGTAATAGTCAGATGACTATTACTACAAATGATTATGCTCTGTTGAAAACATGGACTGTCATTCTGAGGCGAAGCCGAAGAATCTCAATTCTTGAGCCATAAAGAGATTCTTCACTCCGCTGCGCTCCGTTCAGAATGACAGTTTTTGTAACTTTTCAACAGAGCAAAATGACTAATGACTATGTGCGCTGCTGATAGCCAAGAGAAATACTGAAAAAAAAAAAAATAAAAAAATTTTTAATTTTTTTGTTGACAGCTTGTACAAATGTACGATATTATGGTTGTACACTTGTAAAATACATTTGTAAAAGGAGATTGCTATGACACAGAAGAAGTTACCTGCTTTAAGCCCTTCTGAAACGGAAATTCTAAGATTAGTCTGGCAGCTTGACAAGGCAACCGTGCAGGATGTCTGCAATAAGCTGCCTGCAAAGAGGAAAATAGCTTACGCAACAGTTCAAACCCTGCTGCGCCGGCTCGAAAAGAAAGGTTACGTCAAGCACCGCATCAGGGGCAAGGCCCACGTCTTTTTCGCCGCGGTCAAGAGCGAACACGTCATCAAGAGGTCCGTCGGTGATTTTTTAGACAGGCTGTTCGGCGGCGACCCAATTCCACTTATGCAGTACCTGGCTGAACACGGCAAAATCAACGCCGGCGATATCGAAAAGTTGAAACGATTAGCAGGTAAAAAATAACTGATAGATTTTACGTGGAGCGACGAAAATGGAAGATTATTTAATGCAAGTCACAAATTATCTGCTGACGCAAAGCTGGCAGATAGCCGTCCTGGTAGTGGTAATAGCGGCAGTAAATTTGGCGTTGAAAAATAGAAGTGCGCACGTTCGCTACCTGCTCTGGCTGATTGTCTTAGCTAAATGTCTCGTGCCGCCTTTAGTCACCATACCGTTAGCGATTCTACCGCAAGATAAGATGCCGGAACCGACCTTAATTTCAAGAGGTGAAATGCCTGCTGTTAATGTTGAAATGGCAGATACGGTTACGTCTGAGCCTATCGTGTTACCTTCATTGCCAGTAACATCACCAACTATTATGGAAAGATTGGCAAGAGTGACTGCCAGGCAGTGGCTGGGATTTGGCTGGGTTATGGGAGTGGCTGCATTTCTGCTTTTTGCTCTCGTAAAGGCACTGCTGACCGATTTTTGGCTGTGGCGGCAGCGAAAGCTGCTTCCAGCCGAAGCGCAAACCGGGATTGAGAATTTATTCTCCGGCCTTGGCATTAAGACTTTGCCGAAAGTCTGGCTGATTGAAGGGATAGGTCAGCCGTTCGTGTGGGGCCTGCTGCGCGGCAGTATCTATCTACCAGCCGACTTCGTCAAAGTGGATAACGCCGAGCATCGCAGAAGTGTCTTAGGCCACGAGTTGGGCCACATCCTGCGTTTTGATGCTGCGGTTAATATTTTGCAAATAATCGCCCAGGCCATTTTTTGGTTCCATCCATTTGTCTGGTGGGCAAATCAAAGAGTTCGTGCCGAGCGTGAAAAATGCTGCGACGAAATGACCATCGCCCGCCTGGGCGCCAAAGTCAGAGATTACAGCATCGCAATCGTCAACACATTAGTAGTCGAGCACGAATCGACCCGGCCGGTTCCATCGTTGGCTGTAGCCGGGCCTGTAAAAAATATTGAAGAAAGGATAAAAACCATGATGAGACCAGGAAAAAAATTCTACAAGCACCCAAGTTTATCTGCAGTGGCAATTGTTGTGTTGACAGCTCTGTTAGCCGTCCCAACTACCGTAGTCCTGACCGCCCGAGCAGAAAATCAGCCGTCAACCGATAATGCGGACGCAGCTCCCATCTTCGGCAATCCCACCAACCTTGGGCCGACCGTCAACAGTTCAGTTGAAGACTCGGGGCCGTGTATTTCTGCCAATGGGCTGTCACTCTATTTCCAGTCACGGCGGCCCGGAGGGCTTGGGGAAACCGACATCTGGGTGACAACGAGGAAGACCAAGAACGAGCCTTGGGCCCCCCCGGAGAATCTTGGCCCACCAGTCAACACCACCGCGTCCGACCAGAATCCTCGTTTATCTGCTGACGGCTTAGAACTGTACTTTACCTCAGACCGTCCTGGTGGTTCTGGAAACCTGGACATCTGGGTTACTAAACGGAAAACCAAAGATGATCCATGGCCCCCCCCCGGTCAATCTTGGCCTAAAGGTCAACAGTGCCATGGCTGAAATCGATCCGACCATTTCCGCTGACGGCCTGTCACTCTATTTCTCTGATGCCATCTGGCGGACCGCTCGACATAGGCTGGGTGGTCCTGACATTTGGGTGACAACCCGGAAAAGCAAAGATGCTCCCTGGGGTCCCGCGGTTAATCTTGGCCCAACGGTCAACACTTCCGTCATCGATGTTGCCCCCTCTATCTCCATGGACGGACTTACGCTGTACTTCGCTTCTAATCGCAATCGCGGCGCCTACGCCCAACCCGACATCTGGATGACGACGCGAAAGACCAAAGATGATCCATGGGGTCCCCCGGTCAATCTTGGCCCAACGGTCAACACTCCTACAAGTGGCGAGTGGGGACCGGATATCTCCAGCGACGGTTCTACACTTTATTTCGTCTCTGGAAGACCAGGCTTCGGGAAGGCCGACATATGGCAGGTATCCTTGAAGGCGCACGGGGTGAAGGAATGACGAATTCGTGACTCGTGTCTCGTCGCTCGTGACTCGTCGTTTGTATAGCGTACAGCGGATAGCGTAGAGGAATAACTAAATGCTGCATGCATAACGCAGCGCGCTAATCAGCGAATTTTATTGCGTCGGAAAGTTTGAGCGTACTTTCATATAGACTTCTGCCGATTATTACCGCTTCGGCGCCCAGCTCAACCAGTTTTTTAATGTCACTTAACCCTTTTACACCTCCCGAAGCTACGATGGGCATATCCACCGTTTCAATAAGCGCCTTTGTTCTTTCGAGGTTTGGCCCTGTCATCATACCATCCTTGGTGATGTCAGTGTATATTATTGCCGCCAAAGGTAGTTTGGCAGCTTCGGCAGCGAACTCCAATAAATTATGGTGGCTGTCCTGCGTCCAGCCGTGAGTGGCGACCGTTGAACCTCTCGCGTCGAGGCCAAGTACAATTTTACCGCTGAATTTCTCAGCCATTTCGCTGAACCACTCGAAGTCGCTCACGGCTTTGGTGCCGATTATTGCCCTTTCGACGCCTATATCGAGCAGTTGTTGTATTGATGCTTCATCGCGCAGTCCGCCGCCGACTTCAATTTTGAATAGTCCCAGAGCTGCTATCGCTGATATTGCATCGGTATTGACCGGTCTGCCGAGCTTGGCACCATCCAAATCTATGATATGCAGCCATTTTGCCCCGGCTGAACTGAATTCCCGGGCCTGTTTTACGGGGTCGTCCTCGTAGTTTATCTGGCGGTGATACTCGCCCTGGATAAGTCTGACACATTTACCATCACGCAGGTCGATAGCTGGTATGATATACATTTCTAAGCTCCCCAAAAAACATCGCTAACAATTCGACTGGTTTCAGCAAATCCAAACTCAATATTGTCTTATCGGCAAAGACTCTGTCAATTATACCTGCAATTACAAAGAAATGAAATTGCGTTGACAAAATTCGACATTAGATTATATTTGCAAATGATTTTATAACAAAAACTTTTTAATTAGGAGGTCAAATTATGAGTGAGACTAAGGTTTTAACAAATGCGGAACTCAGAAGAGTTGCTCTACTTACAAAGCCAATCCAGATGGTTATTTTGGGGATTTTGGCAATGTTCTTAGTAACATTAAGTTCCTGTGCTTTCGGTAACAATTCATCCTCGTCCCGAAGGAGAAAAATACCTGTTATCTTCGATACGGACATCTGTGATGATATTGACGATACCTGGGCACTGGCTTTGCTCCTCCAATCGCCCGAATTCGATGTTAAATTGATTACAACAGCGGTACGTAACACCCCATCAAAGGCAAAGGTTGTGGCTAGGTTTTTGGAAACCGTCGGCAGGACAGATATACCAATTGGCATTGGAGTGCAGCATAATAAAGCCGGCCACAGGCAACAAGCATGGATAAAAGATTACAAGCTGTCATCATATCCCGGCACTATCTATGAAGATGGTGTGCAGGCTTTGATTGATACTATAATGAAATCCCGAAAGCCAATAAAAGTGGTTGCCGTAGGCCCGCTGCCCAATATCGCCGCTGCACTTGAGCGCGAGCCACGGATAGCCGAGAAAGCGGAGTTCGTCGGAATGCACGGCAGTATTTACCTTGGATACGGCGGCAGCCCAAAACCAAGCGCCGAATATAATGTCAAGGCCTTCGTCAAAGAGGCACAAAAGGTCTTTACGGCACCCTGGAATATGACAATTACCCCTCTGGATACGTGCGGCATAGTCCAGCTTAAGGGCCAAAAATATCAAAAAGTACTGAAAAGGAACAGCCCTTTAACGCGAGCGTTAATAGAAAACTATCGTGCTTGGTACAAACAGGGGATACTAAATCAGAACAAGGATTTGAGCCAGGCAGAGGTCGATAAAAGGGTCGAACAAAAGCTCAATTCGAGCAGCACAACGCTCTTCGATACGGTGGGCATTTATTTAGCTATGTCAACCGAATTAGTTAAGATGGAAAAGCTGGGGGTCAGGGTTACCGACGATGGATATACAAGAATCGATGAAAACGCCAAAGTGATTAACTGTGCAACTGAATGGAAGGATTTGGGCGCCTTCGAGAATTTCTTGGTTGATAGATTAACGAAATAAGAGATTTGTATAGAGCTATTTTAATCAAAGAACATTCTGGCTGAGGACTTAAAATCAAACAAGACAAACCGAAAATTGTCGTAGTCGGCAGTTCCAATATGGACTTGGTTGTTAAATCTCCGAGGATACCTGCCGTAGGGGAGACTATTCTGGGTGAAGATTTCATAATGACCCCCGGCGGTAAAGGCGCAAACCAGGCGGTGGCCGCTGCAAAATTGGGGGCAGAGGTGTACTTCATAGCTAAATTGGGTGATGATGTATTCGCAGAGCAATCTTTGAACAACTTCAAAAAAGAGGGAATCAATACGAGTGTGCCAAGTAAAGCTAATATAGTCAAGCTGGACAATCCAGCACGGTTAAAGATT
>JAUWBX010000318.1 GCA_030609625.1 Phycisphaerae bacterium | reverse complement strand
AAGCTCAGGAGGGACTCTGAGGCGAAGCCGAAGAATCTCAATTCTTGAGCCATAAAGAGATTCTTCACTCCGCTGCGCTCCGTTCAGAATGACAGTTTTTGTAACTTTTCAACAGAGCATATTGACGATTGATTATTTTCGAGATTGCCGCGTGAAAAGTCAGCAACTCGCTTGGTGAGGTGGGAAGGGGAAAATTTTAACGTGGTAAACCCAGAGGCATATTTAACCGATACCTCAAATAGGTTTGTCTCTGGCAGGGAGCCGAACGTCCTATAAAAAAGAGGTAGGGTCGAACCACAATTTGCCCTTATGGCCGGAGCCGAAAGGTTTTTCGCCGGGCGGGAGTGAGCTATAGCATTTGATGTCACCATAAAGGAATATCTAAAAGAGATTGACGAGGCATCGCTGCTGAGTGCAGAAGAGGAGCGTTCGTTAGGCAAACTGGTTACCGAAGAAAACGACCAGTGGGCCAGGGAACAATTGGTGCGAAGTAATCTGAGGCTGGTCGTCAATATCGCGAAGAAGTACGGCGGCCGGGGGATGAGCCTCGGCGACCTGATTGAGGAAGGTAATCTCGGCCTTATAAAAGCCGTTGATTACTTTGACCCTGACCGCGGGGTTCGCTTCAGCACTTATGCAGCGTGGTGGATAAAACAAAGTATCAAACGTGCACTGCTGGAGAACTTTCAGCCGGTGCATATTCCCACCTATATGGTTGCGTTGATACATCAGTGGCGGCACACTACGGCCGAACTTGAGAGCAAACTCGGCAGAAAGCTAAGCGTTGAAGAGATTGCTGATATTATGCAACTGCCGCTGCGCAAGGCTAAAGTCATACATCGCATCGTCGAGATTCTTAGCTCTGTAAATGAACCTGGCAACGGTGAAGTATCGGACGAAGACCAAATGCTCGAGGCGATTCTGGAAGACCCAAACGTCGGCAAACCGGAGGATGCATTGGCTGCGTACGAAGAAAAAACAAAGGCCTTGAGATTATTAGACGAAATAGACCCGAGAGAAGCAAATATCCTGCGCCTGCATTATGGTCTTGATGGGGTCCAGCCAATGTCACTGAAGGAAATCGCTAAGAAATTAGGCCTGACGCGAGAGAGGATTCGCCAGATTCGGCGCGATGCGCTCACCAGGCTTTATGAATATATGAACGAATAATAGCGCTGAATAACATCTCAATAAAACTTGCATTTCGCCGGAAATATACTAATAATACTCAGACTAACCGATTCTCTATGTCATTCACGCGCGAGCGGGAATCCACACTATCGCCACGGTTTTTGGATTCCTGTTTTCACAGGAATGACAGGTTGCTGTCCGTTTAAGCGATTGTAATGCGGTTCGCTCGCTTCCCCCTGTTGGAAGGGGTCTTCGACTGACAGGCGTGTTGACAAGAACCAGGGAAGGAAAACAAATGACAAGCGAAGGAATTGACCTGAAAAGATACATTCGCAGCATACCTGACTGGCCGAAGAAGGGGATTTTATTTCGTGATATCACGCCGTTGTTAGCTGACCCGAAGGCCCTTACAGCAGCGGTGGATGCGCTGTGCGCCGGTTTTACGGGGACTGGTATCGAATATGTCGCTGCCGTGGAGGCCAGAGGGTTTATATTTGGGGCGGCGGTTGCAGAAAAACTTGGGGTTGGCTTTGTGCCTATACGGAAGAAAGACAAGCTGCCTTCCAAGACTGAAAGCATCACCTACGATTTGGAATACGGAACCGACACTTTGGAAGTGCATAGTGACGCCATAGAGAGTCAGGCGAGGGTTTTAATGGTTGACGATTTATTGGCGACAGGCGGGACAATGGCAACGGCCTGTAAACTTATCGAAAAAATCGGTGGACAAGTTGCAGGCATCGTTTTTCTTATAGAGCTTGCCGCTTTGCGTGGAAGAGAAAAGATAGCCCACTATCAGGTCAAATCAATCATTTCATACGAGTAGAGACCAGTCGCGGCGTGGCCGCGCCACGACGGGCAACCCGATGTGGTCGCCGATGCTCCATAGCTTTGGCGACGGAGCATTGCCCTGGGCAGGCACATAGGCCTGCCCCTACACGCCTTTGCGTTTTCTCAGCAAATACAAGCTGCCGAGACCGAGAATAACAATCGTCGTTGGCTCAGGGGTCGCGAAGCCATCTGCTGTAACGTAAAGGACGTCGATACGCCTGTAAGAAGCGTATGTATCCATATTGGCGAATATACTTTCCCCTAAGTGCAAAGCCGCGATGTTTGTTGTGGGATTGTGTTTGATGGTACCGCTATTTTCGAGAGTCAATCTGTTAAGTATCGCGTCCGGTGCTGCTAACGGTATTATGTTGTCGCGGAGAATATAAATCGCATCGACGAGCTGATTTCCTGCAAACAAATCTTCGTCAAAAAACAATGTCACGATGCCGGCTCTAAGGTCATAGTCGGGGTCATTTACCGCAAATAAGTCTTCGGCAGAAAACAATGTTGCGGCATCGGGCATTGGGTTGTACTCAGGCAGGCCCTTGTCTTCTGATATCAAGCTGCCGGGCATCGCGGCAGATGTAGTCGGCAGTATTAAATCGTTGTTATCGCGAACATAAATTGCATCGGGAATCTTATTTTTTGCAGATGTCAGGTCATACTCGGTCAAACGACTCACATCCATCGCGGTTAGTGTGCCCGGTGCCCCTGTGCCCTTCGTTAATGCAATGATAGTCGCATCAGCCTGATAAGTAAACGCTGCCAAGAACACCACCACAGCACAGGATGTCGGTAATTTTTTCATCCTATTCCCATTCCATTGGATTTATAGAAATCCGTTTTGATTACTAAAGGTACAAAGAAACTGTAAAGGATGCAATGATTTTTCCATATTTTTGCCCAAAACAGCTTTTGGGGGATAAATGAGGGTGTTATTTTTCCATATCAAGTCTTTTTTGTTTTTTTGCGATTGCGATGCGGTCGTTGTTGTGCGGGTCTTTTTCGATTTTGATTTCGGCAAAAGCGCCGGTTTGTTCGAGCAGTTCTTTAACAGCCGGTCCCTGAGCGTAACCAATTTCCAGCATTAACGCCGCATTGGGCTTGAGGAACTCTTCGGCTTTTTCAATAATCCTGCAATAAATATCCAGGCCATCGACTCCTGCAAACAAGGCTTTTTTCGGCTCGTAATTTTTTACATTTATATCGAGCTTTTCATACTCGGCGGTGCTTACATACGGCGGGTTGCAGACAATCAAATCAAATCCTCTATCAGAGTCGGGGACAAGTTTATTAACATCCAATTGAGGCATAATCGGGTCGAACAAATCGCCGCAAAGTAACGTGATTCGGTCGCCTAATTGATGCTTTTCAATGTTTCCGGCGGCAACTGCAAGGGCGGCATCGCAGATGTCCGTTGCGATTATGCGAGCGTCCGGGTAGTTTTTGGCGATTGCTACTGCGATACAGCCGCTGCCGGTGCACAGGTCGCAGACGAATTGAGTGCCGGTGCGGGGCCCGTTAGAAATACTTCCCTTTTGTAGCGTATTGCCCATTGTAGAATTTCTACCTGTGGCAGAGCTAACGGGGCGGGTCCGCAAAAATTCTATGGCACGCTCTACGAGCAACTCCGTCTCCGGACGAGGAACCATACAATCCGGCGTTACATTTATCTCCAGTGAGTAAAATTCGGTTTTGCCGACCAGATAAGCAATAGGTTCGTTTTGGCCCGCCCGTTTTACTAAATCGTGCAGCTTGTCCAATTGCTGCTTAGCGACGGGCTTGTCGAATTGCGTATATAATTCAATCCGCTTTAATTCCACCACGTGGCACAGTAGAAGTTCGGCGCTTAGGCGAGGCGAATCAATACCTTTATCCGTGAGGTATTCTGTAACCCAGTTTAAGAGCTTTTGTATTGTCCAGGTCTGCATTGCCAGATTATAGTTAGGGCAAAGAAAAGTAAAAGCCAAAAAGAGCTTAGAGAGGCGCTGGGTTTGAAATAGGTTCGACAAGCTCACTACAGGTTGGGTTTGTTTGGGTTTGTTTTTTTGGGGCCTGATGGTGGTTTCATTTTCATAATCCTCTATAACATATAAGTTTACGTTCATTTTGGCCTTTTCGGAAATTGGGTTTGAATTGGGTTTGTTTATTCGGACTGCGAAATCATCTTTTTTTCTGTAATCCTTTGT
>JAUWBX010000345.1 GCA_030609625.1 Phycisphaerae bacterium | reverse complement strand
ATGTTCAGAACCGGAGAGCTCGATAAATTAGCCGGCGGCCAGCACAATTTGATAATGGATTCAAACCCCCTCGAAAAAGAACGCGGCATAACAATCCTAAGCAAAAACTGCGAGCTCAACTATACCGACTCAAAAGGCGATGAATATAAGGTCAATCTGATAGACACTCCGGGCCATGCCGATTTTGGTGGCGAGGTCGAACGAGTTTTAAAAATGGCGGATGGCGTACTACTCCTGGTAGATGCATTTGAAGGCCCAATGCCGCAAACAAGATTTGTATTGACCAAAGCCCTCGAACACAAACTAAAACCAGTAGTAGTCATAAACAAAATAGACCGCGAAAACAGCAGGCCGGACGATGTCGTAAATGAAGTATTCGACCTGCTCGTATCACTCGGCGCAGATGATGAGACTCTCGATTTTCCACTTGTTTACGCATCAGCCAAAGAGGGTTGGGCAACAACAAATATGGCTAATAAAACCGATAATGTCCAGGCAATATTCGATGCTATAATAAACAATATTCCCCCGCCAACAGTTGACCAGGATGCGCCGTTGCAAATGTTAGTGACAAACCAGGAGTATTCGGAGTATGTTGGACGAATAGCAATTGGCAAGATTTTCGCGGGAAAAATAACCGAAGGTCAGATGGTTACAGTAATTGACACCGAAAGTCTGCATACCCAGCAGAAAGTTATGCATATTCATCAGTTTCTCGGCCTTGGCAGAAAGCAGGTTTCAAGCGTTCAGGCCGGTGATATATGTGCGATATCGGGACTTGACCCTGTTGAGATAGGTGACACGATTGCCTGTGCGGATAAACCTTCGAGGCTTGCGGTCATCGCTGTTGATGAGCCGACGATGTCAATGACATTCAGAGTTAACAATGGGCCTTTCGCAGGCAGAGACGGCAAATATGTAACAAGCAGACAAATTGGAGAAAGGCTCCAAAAGGAGCTTCAGCAGAATGTTGCGTTAAGGGTGGAAGAGGGGCAGAGTCCTGAAGAATTCAATGTTTCGGGCAGAGGGCTGATGCATCTTGGGATATTGTTAGAGAATATGCGGCGTGAAGGGTATGAGGTTTGTGTGGGCAAGCCGAATGTGATTTTGAGAATAGTCGATGAGAGGCGTCATGAACCAATAGAATTACTTGCGGTGGATTGCCCGTTGGATTGCCAGAGTTCCGTGATGAGTCTTCTTGGCGACCGTAGAAGTGAAATAATTAAAATAGATGCCAAAGCCGGAGCGAGTGATTTTATTCACATGGAATTTTTGATACCTTCGCGAGGTTTGTTCGGCCTAAATGCCAGGATGATGAATGCCACCGCCGGCAGAGCGATTATGCATCATACGTTTGAAAGATATGAGCTGATGCGGGGTGCGATTCCTCAGCGCAAGGCGGGAGTTATGATTGCGACCACTACCGGACAAGTTACCGCTTATGCACTTGATGCCTTATACGACCGCGGCATTTTCTTTGTTGAGCCGGGAGAAAAAGTATATGAAGGACAAGTAGTCGGGGAACACTGCAAGGAAAAAGATATACCTGTAAACGTTGTAAGAAGCAAGCAGCTTACCAACATTCGGGCAGCGGGCAAAGACGATGCAGCCAAGGTCAGACCTGCAAGAAAGATGAGTCTTGAAGCGGCGATGGAGTACCTTCAAGCCGATGAGCTTGTTGAGATTTGCCCTAATTCAATTAGAATCCGCAAAAGGCTGTTAAAAGAAACCGATAGGCGACGACACGAACGCAAAAAACATCAGTAAGACAACACAAAAAAAACCGCCACCGTCCGTATGTCCTATGGACTCATAAGGAGGACTTTCTACGAGAGGGCACCAAGGAAAAATAAAAGTTAAAAGTTGGTTTGATAAAGATTGCGGGTTTGGGTATATTTAATGATCTCACTTTTCCAAACATGTTGGAGACCTTACACAGTTTTTGGTGAGAAATAAATTTCTATATGGGCAAATTCTTTGCTTATTCTACCTCATTTACTTAAAGGGATTGTCAGTTGTTATGGTCCCATCAGGCATTTCGAAATAGAGGTTTTTATTCCTTGTAAAAATGTTAGGGAGGCCCAGACGACGGTTTTCCTTGTGTGCTTCGCAAAGAGCTCGACTGCCGATTCGTGCGATTTTTAATGTAAGCTCGTATGTCTCTCTTTTAAATCTATTTTCCATAAATAAACTCCCGAAACTGTAATCAAGCACTGCCAAGACCATCTAAAAACAATTCGAATAATTCATCATCAACAATATTATATCGTTTTTTCTCGCCAAAAGCAACCGGTACAAAATTTTCTTCAACGCTGAAATATATCTTCCATGAGTCAACACTGTTTTTATAAAAATTCCAAAAATTGCTTTTGCTTCGGCCAAATCTCCGAACTACATCTTCCTCAGGGACCGAATGCCCCCCTTTTTTGACTCTCTGTTTTACTTTGTTGACAGCTTCGGCGGCGCTGGCAATAAAGATGTAAATCAGGATAATATTATATTTCTTTCTTTTGAGTTCTTCAATAATCCTCGGGAAATAATATTTTCCCGCCAAGGTTGTTTCGACCACAAATGATTTATTCTCATCGATATGGTCGTGCAGTTTTTTCAGAAACATCTTTCCTGCTTGCAGCCTTACCTTTCCAATATCACCTCCCTGCGATAATTCCAAGGCGATATTATCTGCATTAATAAAGGGTAGCTTAACCTCCTCGATGAGTTTATCTGCCAAAATTGTTTTGCCGCAGCCGTTAGGACCAGAGATTATAAAAACCTGTTTCATAGATTACTGTTTCCAAGATTTATAATTACATCTGTATTAACAGGTTCCCGTTGCTTCTTCAATATTCATCCGCCTATGGCGGACTCGCCTGTCCTCCGTAGTCCCTAAGGGACGAAGGAGGGTCCATTCTCTTTTATTTCAACGAATTACTTTCTTTTCATCGCTGTCGCCAAGCCCCTCTTTTAGGTTCCTCATCACGACATCTCTTTGCTTCACACTCAGAAGTAGGCAAATCTTCGTATTTCGCATCGGGATACCTGGGTCCTTTGTTAAATCTACTCTTGTCGACAACCTGTATCGAGTTGCAAAGTGGTACACATACCAGTGGTGTAATATCATCATTATTTCCAGCAGATAGTCTTTTTATTCCTTCATTTCTTTCCACAATCAACTGATTCCAACAGATGTCCTCAGGTTGCTTATTGTTATTTACATTTTGCAGCATCGTATCCCAAATGTCCGAATCTAAGAATTGAAATATCTTCGAACTGGGCACCTCAAACACAAAAAGTTTACTTATATCAAGCTGCATCCAATGTACATACTCTGCATAGCACCAGACGAAATCAAGAGTGCCTACCTTCTTCTTTAATTTCGGATAGAGTTGTTGTAGTTCGTCCCACTTATCCCTCCATCTTTGGCGACCCTTGGAAGGATCGCGTTTTTCCTTTTCGATATCCCAATCGGGATTTTGCCATGTGTACAATCGAAAGCATTGTTCCATCTAAAACACCTTAACTCTACACAAAACTTTCTATCTTCTTTTCACAGACGGCCTCTGCCACTTCGTGCAGTTTTTTGACGCAGGGGGCGAGTTGTTCTACTTCATCCCTTCCCATTTCAAACTCAAAAACGTGGTAAGCATTTCTTTAGCACTTGGTCTCTCGCCCGACTCTGGTTGCCAATTCTCCGGGTCGGCATAAAACTCAAGTTGTCCTTTGCGACAAACATCTACACGTAGTTTTGGTAGAAAGTAAGAGAAATACCTCATCCACCTAATTTTGTAGTGCTGTTTAGTCCAAAAAATTATCACCTCTTTATTCTCTTTATTTATCGTAATTTCCTCAAATACTTCCCAAAGATGACGGAAGTCTATTTTATGCCAGACATATCCTTTGATTATGCCTTGCACCTTC
>JAUWBX010000376.1 GCA_030609625.1 Phycisphaerae bacterium | reverse complement strand
GCCTGTGCAGAGCATAATACTTCCCTTCGACTTTTTCAGGGAAAAGCACGGCATCCTTATTGTCGGGACAGAAGATGACGCCGTGACGCTCAAAAGTGGTGAAATCTTTCGTGGATGCCAGACAGGTTGTTACTCCCAAAGGGCACACGCCAACATAATTGATATAATATGTGTCATCAATCAGGCTAATTCTTGGGTCTTCGAGGCCGAAGGTTTCATAGTCATTTGCCGGCTGAATCGCAGGGATATTTTCAATCTCAAAGCTGATGCCGTCTTTGCTGCGTGCCAGCCTCAGATGTGAAATAGATGTTAAATATGTCCCCTTCGGTGTTATTATTAACCTCGGGTCTGAAAAATCGTTTTCCGGGTCGCCTTTCGAGAATTTTTTTATGATAAGTTGACCATTACTAACATCGTAAATAGCGGTTAGTACAATATCCGGATGTTTATTGATAGGTCTTTCAGCCACACGAAGAAGTAGGACGACCTCGTCTTTAAAACGAGTAACGCCGGCATTAAAAACACCGATAACTTCAAAGTCATCCCTGGAGGGCTTAACATCCTCTGGTTTAATTATAGGATTATTCGGCGACCGGAATACTTTCACTTCGTAAATCCCTTAATCTGAACTTTATATTACAAACATCAAGCATTATTATAGGACAAATTAGCTCTTGATAGTAACGACTCGCAGTGAACTCTGCAACAACTTCTGTCCGGGTATTACTGTCTTTAAAAAAACAGTTATTTTGCAGCTTGACCTGTATCACAGGGTGTTTTATTATAAGAACAAGACTTTTGCAGAAATCATAAGAACAAAATAAGTAGGGAGGCAAACAATGAGATATGTAAAATTGTTGATTGTTCCGATATTTATTGCGACCTTTGCGGGCTGTGTGGAGGAAAAAACAGAAATGGCAAAAAAGACATTTGGCAACGACCTGGCATTCCTTAAGAAACATACGGACGTGGTCATTTTATCAGATACATCCGGCAGCAGCCAAGTGGCTGTTTTGCCCACGCTGCAGGGACGGGCAATGACCAGTACTGCGGAGGGAACGGAGGGTTTGAGCTTCGGCTGGATTAACCGTGAACTAATCGCCTCCGGCAAGACGGTCGAGCACATCAATGTTTATGGTGGTGAAGACCGTTTCTGGATTGGGCCTGAGGGTGGACAATTTTCGATATTTTTCAAAAAAGGCGTCCCGTTCGACCTCGAAAACTGGTTTACTCCGGCGTCCATTGATACAGAGCCATTTGAGCTTGTTTCCAAATCTAAAAGCCGTGCAATTCTAAAAAAAGATATGCAATTAGAGAACTACTCGCATACTATTTTTAACCTTCGGGTGGACCGTGAAATTCGAGTTCTTGAACGAAGCGAAGCGCTCAATGCGTTGGGAATAGCGCCGGCCAAAACAGTTAAAATAGTTGCTTTTGAATCAAACAACACGATGACCAACACAGGCACCAAGGCCTGGGACAAAGAAACCGGACTTCTCTCAATTTGGATCCTTGGCATGTTCAATCCGTCGCCTGCAACCACGGTTGTCGTCCCGTTCAACGTAGGTACGGAGGATGAACTTGGTCCAATCGTGAACGATGCCTACTTTGGTAAGGTTCCTGCGAATCGGCTGGTGGTTAAGGACGGTGTGTTGTTCTTTAGTGGTGACGGACAATACCGCAGTAAGATAGGTCTTTCGCCCCAACGCTCCAGGCCAATAGCCGGCAGTTACGATGCCGTCAATAAGGTCTTGACAATTGTCCAGTATAACAAACCTCAGACTGCTGCCGATTATGTGAACTCAATGTGGGAGCTTCAGGCCGAGCCGTACAAGGGCGATGTGGTTAATTCGTACAATGATGGTCCTTCTGAGCCCGGTGCTAAACCTCTCGGGCCGTTTTATGAACTTGAAACATCATCCCCTGCGGCGGCCTTGAAGCCGGGTGGAGCTATATCCCACATACACCGTACTTATCATCTGCAGGGTTCGGAAGCCGAACTTGATACGATTGCCAAAGCAACGCTCGGAGTAACGATAGCCGAAATAAAGTCGGCACTTCCAAAATAGCAGGGTTCCTCTCTTTTGCTGATTTGCAATATCCCGCTTGCCGGTAGGGGGGTATTATACGACGTTTCCCAGGCCTTTCAAAAATGGGGACAAGAAATATCTCTAAAAGTCCATTTTTTCCTTGAAGTGAAGGTGGCTAATCTGGTATAAATAAGGTTGCTCCTCTGTCCGCTCAGCCGGTCATCTTTGGCTTGGGCTTTTGAAGGAAGGCGGTGGTTACATATCGTAAACAACTTGTCCCGGGCAGATACGAAAAATTTACGATTCGCGATGTTTGATGTTTATTGGAAACAAAGAATGTTTTGGTGTGCGGCCAAAACCTGATTACATTAACCTTTTTTGAAGGAGGACTATTATGTCTAAGAAATTGATTTATTTGGTTTCTTTTGTTTTGGTGCTGGGGTTGACAACAACCGTTGCCAAGGCGGATATTGCCGATGGGCTGGTGGGATACTGGCCGTTGAATGAGGGAGGAGGCACCACCACCTCTGACTTAAGTGGCAACGGGAACGACGGAACCCTCAATATCCCGGGATGGGATAGTGGAAAGTTCGGTGGTGCGCTGAGCTTCGATGGTGTTGACGATTATGTGGACTGTGGCAATCCGAGCATTCTTGACTTCGGGACAGGCGATTGGACCATATCTGCCTGGATAAAGGTACCCGTGAACCCCGGCGACAATACGATCATCTTTGCCAAAGGCGGAGATAACAGCGGCGGAATACGGTACGCGATGGAGCTTGAAGACGGCAGCGGTGGAGTAATTGAACCTACCCTTGATGATAACTCTACTAAGCTCAATCCTACTGGTGACATCACAGTTATCGATGGCCAGTGGCATCACTTCGTCGTTATGAGAAAAGACGGAACTAAATTGCGTCTATATGTCGATGGGGTCGAAGACTCGGGGGTGACGGGCCACGGCGAGTCTACCATACCTGCCAACTACGACCTTTCCGGCACATCTCAGCATAACGCCTATATCGGAGCCGTAATGAGCAATGAGAGCAGCCAGCTGCAGAAGTTCTTTGCAGGCCTGATCGACGATGTTGCTCTCTGGAACCGAGCCTTAACCCCTGAGGAGGTCAGCCACCTGTGGAATAACGGCGATGGGAACACGGTCGCTGTGCCCGAGCCGGGAAAGGCGTCTGACCCAAGTCTTGATGATGGGGCAGAAGATGTACCCAGAGACGTGGTTCTTAGCTGGACGCAGGGAGAATTTGCAGCGCCAACAAACGGGCACAAAATTTATTTTGGCGAGAACTTTAACGACGTCAATGATGCTGTTGGCGGCGACGCCCAGAGCGCTGCGGACTATACCCCACCGCGCCTTGATTTTGGCACAACTTACTACTGGCGGGTCGATGAGGTCAATGCTCCGCCCACCAGCCATATAGAGTTCAAAGGCGAAGTCTGGAGCTTTACGACTGAGCCGGTTGCTTATCCTATTGCCGGCGGGAACATAACCGCCACAGCTTCCAGTACGGGCCAACCAGGTATGGACCCTGAAAATACCATCAACGGCTCGGGACTGGATGCTAATGACCTGCACTCGACGGAAGC
>JAUWBX010000432.1 GCA_030609625.1 Phycisphaerae bacterium | reverse complement strand
CGGCAAACACAGATGCCAAATCTAACAATAAAAAAGAAGATTTCTCTCCAAAAGAAATGCTTACTACCTGGCAATTCTACATAATTTGGTTTATGTATGTATGCGGTGCCGGCGCAGGTCTTATGGTCATCTCAAAGCTTGCCGCAATTGCAGACAAACAGATTGGAATAACTATGGGTTTTATACTGGTAGCGGTGCTTGCCCTCGGCAATGGTGGCGGACGAGTAGTCTCCGGTATGCTCAGCGACAAAATCGGTCGCAAGCCAATGATGTTTGTTTGTTTTCTGTTTCAGGCCTTTCTGATATTTTTGCTCTCAAAAGCCACCGCTGAAAACGCCCTTGGGACGATTCCCGCAATGGCGCTCATCTCAGCCTTAATCGGCGCAAATTACGGAGCCAACCTCTCCCTTTTCCCGTCTATCACCAAAGATTTTTATGGTCTGAAGAACTTTGGAATGAATTACGGACTGGTATTTACCGCTTGGGGCGTCGGTGGTTTTATGCTGGCAAAACTCGCCGGAACAATGTATGCCAGGCATCAAACTTTTGTAATCGCTTATTACGGCGCTTCGGCACTGCTGATACTCGCTGCGATAATGACAATACTCGTCAAAGCACCACACCACAAACTCGAAACCAACGAAACGTAAGCTGGCGATAAATAATCCCAGGAATGTAAACGCAATGTGTGCTTAGCTCCACGTTTTACATGGGGGGGTTTCGTAGAAAAACAGAAATTATTAAAGGCCGTGAGTTGGAAAGATATTCGCCTTAACTGCTTCTATTGTCGTCTCTACTACAGGTACTACCATTTCGCGTTGTGTCTGGCTCACAACAAGTACTCTGTCCCGCAATCCCCCCTGCCAATCCGTACTTTCGAGCATAACACCCCCGACGGCGTGGTCCATATCCTTACCGCTGCCGGTACCGGTGAGGATACTCCAAGCCAAAGCCCAGGCTCTAACGGTTTTGCTGACATTGTAACCACCGCCGCCGGTTGCAACGATGGGCTTATCAAAACTTAACAGATGCTCAACGACCTCGGCATAAACATTGTTGGTCAGATACAAATGTGCAAGTGGGTCCCCTGCAAGAGCATCAGCCCCCAGCTCAAAAACAATTACATCAGGATTATATGCGCCAATTAACGGCAGAGCTATACATTCAAACGCCTTCATATACACCTCGTCGTAAGTCCCGACCGGAAGAGGGACATTTACGCAGTAGCCTTTGCCTTGCCCGCTGCCGATTTCATCCTCGCGCCCTGTCCCGGGAAACAGCGTCCCCGGACTCTCGTGGAACGATATGGTCATCACGTCACGGCGGTCATAGAATCCGTATGCAACGCCGTCGCCGTGATGAACGTCCACATCAATATACAGAACTCGCTTCCCTTCTTCAGCCAATATCGTGCAGGCTAAGGCCACGTCATTGATATAGCAAAAGCCGGATGCCTTTTCCGGCCCTGCGTGATGAAATCCGCCTGATGGATTAAACGCCACCTCAGCAGTGCCCGAGAGAATCAGCTTCGCAGCGGTAAGTGTCCCTCCTGCGGCCAGAACCGAGTAGTCATACATCCCCGCAAAAATCGGACAATCCGGTGTGCCGATTCCCATACCCAGTGCCTCGGTATCCCACCGGCCTTTTGCAGCGGTTTTTAATGCGTGCAGATAACGGGCCGAGTGAAACTTTTTCAGAACGATTCTCTCGGCAGGAACCGGCGCTACCTCACTCCTGTTGTCGCCGGAGAGCAGGTCCATAGAATTCAGAACCTTTCTCACCTGCCCTGCCCTGTCCGTATTAAACGGACAATCCGCCGGATAGCTGAACTTCTCAAGCTCCGCCGAATAAATAAAAGCAGCTTTTTTCGTTCCCAAAATTACTCCTACTGTTCTTGCTTTATCAAATCGTACGTAATGTCATAGGCGTAGCCGTCAAATTTGGTATTCACCTTATAACCGGAGTTATGAAAAATAGCTAACATCGCTTCATTGCTCGGCAATACTTTTGCACAGAACCTCTCTACACCGCGCCGTTTGGCAATTTGAGTAATGTAGTCCAGCAGAAATGTCCCCATTCCCTTTTGCTGCCATTCGTCCTGTACAAGAAATGCCACTTCCGCGGCACGCGTTTTCGGGTCAAGAAAATACTGGGCAAGGGCAACGATTTCCTCTCCTGAAACACTGGGAATAATACCAACAATGGCAACATCCTGTCGATAGTCGATATTGGTGAATCGTTGAATATCTCTATGAGGGAATACTACCGTGTGCGTCATATAGCGAGTCCGAACGGATTCTTCACTCAGCGAATACAGCATCTCCGAAAGTGCCGGCTCGTCGGTAGGTTTAACAGGCCTAAAGAATATTTCCGTGCCGTCATGTAAAGTCTCGTAGCGCTCCAGCTCCTCCGGATAGCTAATCTGCTCCAACGCTAATTCTATCTGGTCCTCATAAATATAGTTTTGAGCTTTTGCCGCCTGGATAAGCTCTTTTCGGAACTTAGGGTGCGCTATATTGACTAAGTCCATGACCCTTTTTCTGATACTTTTGCCGTGCAAATATGCAACACCGTATTCGGTAACTACATAGTGGACATCTCCGCGAGTTGTAACCACCCCTGCGCCTTCGGTCAGGCACGGCACAATCCTGCTAACTTTTCCGTCTCTCGCGGTAGAAGGCATCGCAATTATAGCTTTCCCCCCCCTACTCCGCGCAGACCCGCGAATAAAATCAACCTGACCACCGATACCGCTGTAGAATTTGTAACCCAACGAGTCCGAGCAGACCTGTCCTGTCAAATCGATTTCCAGCCCTACGTTAATCCCTACCATTTTCTCATGCTGACTGATAATATCTATGTCATTCACATATTCGGTCGGATAAAATTCGAAGAAGGGATTGTTGTCGATAAAGTCGTACAACCTCTGCGAGCCCATACAAAAGCTCGCCACAACCTTACCACGGTTCAACGACTTCTTTGCACACGTAATTGCCCCACACTCAATCAGGTCAATAATCCAGTCGCCGAACATCTCTGTGTGAACACCGAGGTCTTTCTTATACGCC
>JAUWBX010000438.1 GCA_030609625.1 Phycisphaerae bacterium | reverse complement strand
ATATCGATCTGGTAGACGCTCCGGGGCGTAGCCTTTTGAAGCCAGCGCACCCAGAAGCTAGAGGCAAGAAGAGACCGTCCGTCAGGAGACCAGGTAAACCAGCGGATTGGCGGGAGATTAGGCTCGAGCACCCGTTCTTCGCCCGTTGCCAGAGAGCGTATGTGGATGTTCTTGGGACCCTCGGCATAGTAGGCCAGGTATTGACCATCAGGTGACCACGCTGGGCAGCCATATAGCCCGGGGTGAACAGGTTCGGATCCAGACAAGGCCCTTCCCTCCTTTAGGTCAACTCCGACGGTGTAAACATTGCCTACAACCCAACGCGTGCCATAGTAGTAATCACCGCTCCGCGTGAATCCTGCAGGCGCGGTAACCTTGCCTATATTCTTGCACACCAGCCGAGGGCGTCCTTGTGGCTTTCCGTCGGCGACTGGTAGAAGCCAAGCGTCATACTCACCTGAGCGATCGCTAACAAAGAAGATGTATTTGCCGTCCGGGGTCCAGCCCAACAGCCTTTCTTGAGCGGGATGCTCAAGGCGTACCTCACGACTGTCCTCAATGGAAAAAAGAAAGATGTCGCTCTTTGATGTGCCGTCTGGCTGCGAAAATTCGACATCATAGGCAATGAAGCGTCCATCCGGTGAGAGAGCAACTTCACTTGTGACGAACATGCGCCCTTTGGGGACCTCGGTGATGCTTTGGACGGAGCCATCTTCAGCAGACACCCAGACAAATTCAAACTGGGTGTTTTCCGACATCTGCGGCTGGTCCATGCGCACGGCAAGAAGGCGTTTTCCATCGGGGGACCAGTCCTTCGGTATGATGTTCTGGCCACTTTGAAAGGTGCGCCGTTGAGAACCGTCCAGATTGATAAGCTGCAGTTGGTAAGTCTTCTTCTGGCCATCATGCCACCGGTAAGCAACAGTCTTGCTGTCCGGAGATATCACAGGGCTTGCGCCGCGGATGTAGTCACCTTCGTTTACTTTGTGCACAAGGAAATGCTTTTTCCCCGTGGCTAACTTGCGGACCATAAGTGCGTTATTGGGGTCGAGTGGGCAAACGTCGCAAAGGTACTTGCCGTCGGGCGAAATCTTCGCCCATATCGTTCCCCAATGCCCCACCCGCCGCAGCGTCATTTTGGAGCCCGTCGTGTCTGGGATGATTTCCGTCAAGGCCTTCTCACGCTTGGCATCGACCAGAGATACACATGCCAGGATGATAATCAGGATGACAGCCAAAGGCGACCAACGATATGAGTCTTTTTTGAATCGTGTAATCATTGTGATTCTCCTTTTTAATTGAGCTTTGGTTTCGAGGATTCCCGCCATAGCTGGCAATCGCTGCGAGCGGGAAAAACGCTCTAAAAGATTAACAATGGTTCGGCCATAATCTTTTGCCTGGCCGCTTTGTGTGCGAGCCAGCCCGCCGGACGTAAGGCGGGCCAGAACGAGGGCATCGCAGGCTAATTCCCGGTCGGTTCGCACGCGATAAAAGGCCAGCCAGATAAGCGGATTGAACCAGTGGAAAACCTACAGCAGGCTCATCAGCCATCCGATGTAAATATCATGCCTTTTCAAATGGGCCAGCTCGTGCAGAAAAACGTATCGCAATTCTTCACGGCTTAGAGTCTCGAGCATCCCTTTCGGCAATAGCAACCGCGGCCGGATAAAACCAAAAAGTGCAGGGCTTTTGACTTTATCCGTTGCTACAACACCGAGGATGATTCGGATACCCATTTCGGCCTTGCAGTCTTCCAGCAGGTCGAGAATCTTCTGGTCGGTCAAAGGACGTTCACGCTTGACAATCCTCAAGAGATTAAAGTTATTTGCGCAGACATATACGGCCAGAATTAGTGCCCCGGCTAACCAGACCAGCGGGAGTATATTCGCGACCTCAGAAAAGACCGGTTTTAACCGGCCTTTAGCTTCTTTGCGTATCTCCGGCACCACAGTTATCGCCTTCGAGATGTCTTGAGCAACCCCGGTCGTTGAGACCGGTGTTGATTCGGCTGTGCTCGGACTTGCCGCATCCGAACTGACGGCGTCATCCCCAACATCCTGTTGGATATATTCTGTTTGTCGCTGCGGGAGCGACTGCGGTATCAAATTGAATACACTCAGGCGGCTCTGGGGTGCCCACGGCATCGCCATGCGTATCAATAACAACAGCCAAAGACAATAATGCCAGCGAGCACCCAACCTGCTCCGCAGCACTGCCTGAAACAAGAGAATAAGGCAAATCAGCAGGCTGGCCTGCAACGTCATCCGCAACAGCCAGTCAAAGAACGATTGCAACTGCATACTTAAAGATTCCATTTTTATTCCCCTTCTTTTTGTTCAAGAATTTTCCTGAGCTCTGATATGTCCTCTGCCGAGAGCTTGGCGTCCTCCAGGAACGCCGCTAACATAGGCCTCGTTGTCCCGCCATAAACCCGGCGAACAAATGAGTACCTTTCCATACGCACGCATTCGGCTTCGCTGACCGCAGGATAGTATCTGTACTTTCTGCCTTCCTTCTCGAACTTGACGGCCCCCTTTTTCATCAGCCGGGTAATCAATGTTTTAATCGTCTTCGGCTTCCACTTCGTTTTGCCGGTTAATGACTTTACCACCTCGTTGGCGGTCAACGGGCCTTTTGACCACAATATGCGCATCACTAACCATTCCGATTCAGATATTTTTGGTAACGTTTTCATAAGCTATTCTCCTAAGATTACAACTGTAATCTAACTTAAAATATTACATTTGTAATCCAACGTCAACAAAAAAATAAAAAAAATTTTGGATTTTTTTCACGTTTATGGTGTTTCTCCCTTTATTCGTTAAAAAAGGAGGTTTTTGGGGCGTATATTACAAGTGAAATTTTGAGAAACCGCACACTTATTTGCTGGATTCCGACTGCAGCATACCAGGAGAAACCCGAAGCTCTATCAGATTAAACGTAAGGATAAGGGATAGTAATCGGCGTGCTCAAC
>JAUWBX010000256.1 GCA_030609625.1 Phycisphaerae bacterium | reverse complement strand
CGATAGATGATAAACTTACTCTTTAGACTTCCGCAGATCAGCATGAATAGGCCGGCTGCCATTATCATACTTCCCCAAACTATGTGCATCATGTGCTTCCTTTTGAATCTTGTTTCGAATGCCTTGACCTCAAAACTGGAGGTCTATTTTGTGGCACAAGAATCTGCATCATTCACTTCAACACTCATTTACCTGCCATTTTCATCACACGGCTTAACCATAGTAATGATATACTCCTGTGGGAAGTTTAATGAATTGATTGCAGTCAATCAATCCTCATCTTTTTGATCGCATCGCTCTCGAACGCTTTTGCGCTGAACTCCGCAAGAAGTGCCCGATCGTTCGGCGTGTACGTTGCATCGCCTGAGAGTGTCTTGATATTTGCGTCAATCTCTCCCTCCAGGCGCATCCCGATCGTCAGCATATCAATCCGCTCATCTTGCAGCACATACCGGATTGCGGCCGCCGGCAGTTGCTTGATGCGTTTTCTGTCGAATCCCGGCACCACGTATCCGGACCATGCGCCGAGAACACCCGCGCCGACAACCTTCATGGCGACGATGCCCATGTCGTGTGCGTGGGCCTTGGCGATGCATGCGTTGCGCAGTTCGGTCATCCTGGCGGTCCATATTTGATTGTGCCCTCTGGGAATGTATCCGTAGGATAACATGCACAGGTCGAATCCGTCGGACTCGATCAAAGCCAGGGCTTTGTCAAAATAAGAGTGGGCCGAGAACCCGATAAAGCGAACGGCCTCTTCGGCGCGGAGTTTGACCAGTTCGCCGCGTACCCTCATGGCTTCGGCGACGGTCATTTGCTCCAGGCCCGGCGTGCCGTGGATTAGTATCGCATCCAGATAATCCGTCTTCAACTCACTTAGGACTTTTTCAAACGCTTGCCTTGTCTTACCCGCCCGGGTTACTTCGACCTTGGAGGTTAGAAAGACCTTGTCACGCACCTCTTTGAGCGCCTCGCCGATGATGGCTTGGCTATCCACATAATTACCCGCCGTATCGTAGTAGCGCACGCCACAATCATAAGCGTAACGGACCAGCTTAATACGATCTTGGGTAGAAAGAGGATTACCCCATATTCTGGGAAGTGCGGCACTGCCATATCCGAGGATAGGCAGTTTCACTTTAGTCTTGCCAAAGATGCGAGTGGGGATTGTGTCGGTCAAGTCTAATCGCTTGTCCTGCGGTACAGCCTCGGATGCTATACCTGCATGGATTGCGGTGACTGCTACTGCATGCTTTAAGAATTCACGCCTTCCCAGTTTGACTTTCATCATGTTAGCCCTCAGAACGGTTTACTTCGGCGCCGCCTCGCAGTGCGGATACCGGTAGTCGGCATTTGCATTCGTCGATACTTTCACCGTGGACCCGTCCTCCAGCGCGTAGAGGTAGAGTGACGGGCTGGCATGGTACACAATCGCGGTTTCATCCTTGGTCCAGCGGGGATAGGCAAACCAGCGATTTGCTCCCTCCTCGTTGGCGAATGGCATGGCGTTGGTAATGCTGCGCTTCTTCGCATCGAAGTCCGCGATATAGAGCGTGCGTCCCGGATCTTTATACCTGAATCCCTTCTGATACTCGAAACAAATCCTTGTCTCGCTCGGCGAAACACTGACTCGATCCAGCAGCCCCGTCTTCGCCAACTCACAGTCGATGCGTTCGAACTTCGGCTCCCCGCTCACATTGGGCGTCATCAGGAAATAGCCTCGTCCGTGCTTCGGATGTGCTGACTGTACAAGAATTCTGCTGTCCTTAAGGCAAGTGTATGCCCATGTGTGATTTCTCTTGTCAGTAAGAGCAACCTCCTCACCCGGTTTGGCGCCCACCTTGCTCTTCATCACGTGGAAGCTGCCCGTCGATGGATTCTTCCGGTTCCAGATGGGCGTATTGGTACCGTCACGCGTCCAGGTCTGATTGAAATCAGTGTGCGTGCCATCGGTCAGTCTGTGGAAACCCGTGCCGTTAACATTGATGACACAGATCGCGGTTTTCCAATTGGTCACGACCGGATCATTCTTCAATCTACGGAAGAAAACAAGCATATCGCCTGTCTTCGACCAGGACGGCTTAAAGTCCCAATGCCCCTTTGTAAGCGGCTTACCTTCCGGCGTCCCGTACGTGTTAACATGAATTTCGCCGTTCATGTAATAAGATCCCCGGAAAGTGGTTACCGTTGACTGACTTGCGGTTTTGATGCCGGATTTGCGCAGGATGGCGGCGATTTGCGGTCTGGTAGCCTTTATTCTTTCAATATCCAATTGGAGTTGCAGAAGCTCTCCAATATAGCGATATAGTCCTTCCAACTCCTGGCTCCACTCTTCGGCGACTGAATCAAGCGGCGTCTCCGCCCTTATGTTTTTCGCATTCACCTCTGCGTCCTTGTCCAGGAGTAACTTCACAGTCTCGGTGCGGCAGAAGAATGCCGCCGCATGCAGAGCGGTAACTCCATCGTTGTTTGGGGCGTTGATATTCGCCCCCTTCTCGATCAGCAGTTTGGCCGCCTCGGCTTGGTCGAAAAGTGCCGCCACTATCAAAGGCGTGCTGCCCCCTGCCGGCTCCTTGGCATTTAGGTCTGTGCCGGCTGAGACGTGCTGCTTGATGGCCTCGATGTTACCCTGCGCGGCAGCCGTCCATATATCGACGGTTGCCACGCCAACCGTCGGTATCAGGTCACTTCCTGTTTTACCGCCGTGTTTGCGGAGAAGTTCGGCAATCTGCGGCCTGACACTTTTTATTCTTTCAAGGTCCAGTTGGAGGTTCAGAAGCTCCGCTATCCACTTGTAGATGCCTTCCAACTTCTGACTCCACTCGCCCGCTACTGAATCAAGTGGAGTTTCGCCTCTGATGTTCTTCGCATTCACAACTGCGCCTTTGCCTAAGAGCAGCTTGACGATCTCTGTATGGCAGAAGAAGGCCGCTGCATGCAGAGCCGTCGCTCCGTCGTTGCTTCTGGCGTTGATATTCGCCCCCTTCTCAATCAGCAGTTTGGCGGCTTCAGCCCGACCGAAAATAGCCGCTACCAGCAAAGGTGTGCTGCCCCCTGGCGGCTCCTTGGCATCGACGTCTGTACCGGCTTCCAAATGCTGCTTGATGGCTTATATGTTACCTGTCGCTGCAGCCACCCATATATCAACCCTTTGTTCCTCATCCGTCGATTGTGCAGTCTGCCCAAATACTCCGAGAAATGTAATTACTAAAATCCATGCGGTTATGTTTTTCATCGTAAATCTCCTGTTTATTGTAAGCCTCCTGATTCAATGTGCTTAACTATAACCGCCATAAATCCACTCCTTTTGAAGTTATTAGCATCCATTTTTGTTTGTCTGCTGAACTGCGAGCAAGTCCGCAGACCAATAATTGTCAAACACTATATGGCTGATAACTCATACGCTTCTGCGGAAAGCTTAATGGCTGATGGTCGTAGTCATAACGGCCGGCATGATACAGCACACCATAACAGCCGCCTGCATAGCTTGGATGGCCTCTTTCGCAGCCTTTCCCGTTATCTCGCCGTCGATAATTTCTTTAATCCTGGCCTTACGGCCTTTCAGTTTCTTTTTATCGAAAACTACTTTCAGAAGACCGGTACTGTTAGCCAGTGACACGAGAACAACAGTTCGGGGGTCAATATCCCTGCTGTCGGTGAAGATGGCCTGTCTCAGCCGTTCAATCAATTTCCTTTCCGGCTCAGGGTTGACTTCGGGATATATCTTTCGCGTGAAGAGCAGCAAGATTTTGTCTTCCGAGGCCCTGAGAATACCGCGCTGGCACAATTGTAGAGCTACCCGGTGTTTAAGATTCTTTACGCTGGCAAACCGTGATACCCAGGTCTGGAGCGATGCACGTCTTTTCGCATTGCTGATTTTTTCAAGGCATTGGTCAATTAACGGCTCGCCGAGAGGTTGTGAACTAATAAGGTTGACGAGCTTTTTCCTTCTGGATTCCCCTACGGCAATACGCTTGTTTAGCAACAGCTCGGACAGTACTGCTGCCCCGATTGCGTACTGGTACATAGTTCCCGATGCAATAGTACCTTCTTCATCATGCAAAGCCAAAAGCATTATCTCTTCGTGAAAGAATAGATTAGTCTGTATTGTCATTCAAATGCTCTCCTGAAAAGAGTTAGATTGACTCTTTTCCCGGCCCACAAAATTATTCTGTTTGGCTCTTAACTTCCGTCTGGTCTTTGATTACCGAGGCGGCAGCCTTAATCACTCCGGCAATATCGGAAAGATTCGAAGGGATGATAATTGAGTTGTTGGTCTTTGCCAGTTTGCCGAATTCGTTCAGGTATTGTTCGGCGATGCGCAGGTTTACAGCATTAACACCGCCTTTTTCATTTATCGCAGAGGCAATTTCCCTGATTCCGGTAGCCGTTGCCTCGGCAACTTTCAGAATTTCAACAGCGCGACCTTCGGCCTCATTTATCCGTTTTTGTTTTTCGCCCTCGGATTGCGCAATCATCCGTTGTTTTTCGCCCTCGGCCCTGTTTATTTTTGCCTGCCTGTCGCCTTCCGATTCGGCAATAGTCGCCCGTTTTTCCCGCGTAGCCCTCATTTGTTTTTCCATCGCATCTTTGATGCTCTGGGGTGGCAGGATATTCTTTACCTCATATCGCGTTACCTTAACTCCCCACGGGTCTGAGGCCTTATCCACGGCATCGACAATCGCGCTATTTACCGTCTCTCTTTCCTCAAAAGTC